>DATNEO010000050.1:0-6268 GCA_035553035.1 Gaiellales bacterium
CTTGGTCAGGTAGTCGTCGGCGCCCACCTCGAGCCCGACGATCTTGTCGATGTCGTCGTCGCGGGCGGTCAGCATCAGGATCGGCACGTCCGAGGTGGAGCGGATCTGCCGGCACACCTCGAGCCCGTCGATGTCGGGCAGCATCAGGTCGAGCACCACCAGATCGGGCTTGGTGTTCTCGGCCTTCATCAGTGCCTCACCGCCGTCGCGGGCGATCTCGACCTGATAGCGGGCGTTCTTCAGGTACATCGAGACGAAGGATGCGATGTTGCGCTCGTCCTCGACGATCAGGATCTTCTCAGCCATCGGCCTTATCGTAGCCGTCGGGTGAGACGCGGGGTCAGTGACCGATCGCGAACGACTTGCCGGCCGTCGGCCAGTGTGGCCACTGGCTGGGGCTGAGGCCGCTGCCGAGCGTCCAGTGGGAGTCCAGCCAGGCCCGGTTCTTGGCGGCGCCATTAAAGTATCCGCCGCCGAATTGGATGTATCCGCCCCCGAACGCGGTGGTCGTGGTCGACGCGCCCCAGGAGGCGGTGATCTTGACCTTCCACGACGTCCAGGCCTGGTAGGACATGCCCTTGCCGGAGAAGTATGTGAAGCCGTTCTTCGTCCACCTGCGCTCCCAGCCGCCCACGCTGAAGTCACGGCGGCCGTTGTGGCTGCGATCGCTGATCGCGATCGTGCCCTGGCCGACGGTGCCGGTCGTGACGCCCGTGCCCCACTGCAGCAGCGTTCCGGCGCCATGGTTGGCTGCGACCTGCCCGCAGCGTGAACCACAGTAGCTGTGCGCGGAGAGCCTGACGGCTCCGGACGCGGCTGACGCGGACACCGCGTAGGTGAGCGCCAGCAGCAATGCGATGAGGGTGACCCGACCCTTCATGTTATTGACTATCGGAATCTTGTGTATGAACTTCAATGCTCTGATGTAAGGACTTTGTAAGACTCGCAGCATAGCGGACGGGTCAATGCGCCACGTCCACGGCCCGGGACTCACGGATCACGGTCACCTTGATCTGGCCGGGATACTCGAGCCGGCCCTCGATCTCACGGGCGATCTCGTGGCTGAGCAGGGCGGCGGTGTCGTCGTCGACCTCCTCCGGCTTGACCATTACCCGCACCTCGCGTCCGGCCTGCATGGCGTACACCCGATCGACGCCGCGCTTGGTGCTGGCGATCTCCTCCAGCGCCTCGAGCCGCTTGATGTAGTGCTCCAGGCTCTCGCCGCGGCCTCCGGGCCGTGACGCGGAGACGGCGTCGGCCGCGATCACGAGCACCGCCTCGACGGTCTGCGGCTCGACGTCGTAGTGGTGGGCCTCGATCGCGTGGGCGACGCTGGGCGACTCGCGGTACTTGCGCACCATCTCGGCCGAGATCACGGCATGCGATCCCTCCACCTCGTGCGTCACCGCCTTGCCCAGGTCGTGCAGCAGCGCGGCACGGCGGGCCGTCTTCTCACTGGCGCCCAGCTCGGCGGCCATGATCGCGGCCAGGTGCGCGCACTCGATCGAGTGCTTGAGCACGTTCTGCCCGTAGCTGGTGCGGTAATGCAGCCGGCCCAGGATCTTGACCAGCTCCGGGTGCAGCCCGTGCACGTTCGCCTCGAAGCAGGCCTGCTCACCGGCCTCGACGATCTTCTGCTCGATCTCGGACTTGGACTGGTAGTACATCTCCTCGATCCGGGACGGGTGGATGCGGCCATCCGCGATCAGCTTCTCGAGGGTCATGCGGGCGGTGGCGCGGCGCACCCCGTCGAAGGCCGACAGCACCACGGCCTGCGGCGTGTCGTCGATGATCACGTCGACGCCGGTCAGGTTCTCGAGCGCGCGGATGTTGCGGCCCTCACGGCCGATGATGCGGCCCTTGAGGTCGTCCGACGGCAGCTGCACCACCGACACGGTGGTCTCGGCGGTATGGCCGGACGCGGTGCGCTGGATCGCGACCGACAGGATGTTGCGGGCGCGGCGATCGGACTCGAGCTTCGTTTCCTCGTCCACCTGCCGCACGATCTTGGCCATGTCGTGGCGGCAGCGCTCCTCGACCTGGGCCAGCAGCGTGTCCCGGGCCTGGCTTCCGGTCATTCCGGAGATGCGCTCCAGCTCGGCCAGCTCCATGTCCTTGGCGGCCTTCAGCTCCTCCTGCATCTGCTTGGCGTGCGTCTCGCGGTCGGCGATCGACTGCTCACGGCGCGCAACCTCTTCGCTTCGGCCGCTGACGATCTCCTCCCGGGCGTTGACGCGTTCCTCGATCTTGGCGATCTCGGCGCGACGGTCGCCGAGCTCTCGCTCCTGCTCGGCGCGCTGCTGGAGCAGCTCCTCGCGGGCGGTGACACGCGCCTCCTTCAGCTGTGCCTCGGCGCGGCCTTCAGCCTCCGCCAGGATGCGGGTGGCCTGGCGTTCGGCCTCCGCCGTGCGTCCGGCACCGATGCGTGCGCGCACGGCGAACCCTGCCCCCACGCCCACGATCAGCGCGGCCAGGCCGATCAGCACCAGCTCCATTGTCACTCCTTCGGTCTGTTCGCCCGCACGCGGGCGTGGAAGATGTCACGAGGAGCGGGGCGCCTTCTTTCGGCCTCAGCAGATCCGCGCGGCACCACGCGGACGCCCACCGGACGTACCCCCCGTGATGGCCAACTGGTCGAATCGCATGAAGAACTCCTGCGTTTGCAGGCGAAATGGTGTGAAGGCGGAGACCTGCTCCGCCGGTATCGTAATCGACTGGAGAAGCTCCTGGCAACGTCTGTTACGGCGGTGGAACCGTCGCCGGCGCCGGCCGGTCGAACCAGTGACCAGTTCACGAGCGGAGGAGACGGCCACGATGAGGGAGCACCTACGACAGGCGACGCTGACGGCGGCGGTGTGCGTGCTAGCGATCGCTGCATACACCACGATCAGGGACGGGTCGGACACCGCCTCGGCGCGGGCGGTGTCGACGCCGCCCGGGGATGTGCTGCACGTGACCGGGGCGGCTACGGTCAACCTCAAGCCGGATCGGGCCGTGATCTCGTTCACCACACACGGCCGCGGGCCGACGCTGGCGGCCGCCCAGAACCGGGCCAGCCGGGCGATGCGGGCCGTGATCGCGGCCATGACCGCCGGCGGCGTCGCAGGCAGGGACATGCAGACCCACGACCAGTACGCGACCCGCGCCGCCAGGCACGTGGCCGGCTATGTGGCAGAACAGTCGCTGACGGTCACCGTGCGCGACATCTCGCGCGCCGGCAAGCTGGACGCGGCCGGGGTCGGCGCAGGCGCGCACAGCAGCGAGGGGCCGGTGTTCAGCCTCGCCAGCAAGCAACGGGGCTATCGCACGGCGCTGGCCGCAGCGGTCAAGCAGGCCCGCTCGCAGGCGACGGCGATGGCCGCGGCCGCCGGGTTGCGTATCACCGGGGTGGTGTCGATCCAGGAGGATCAGAGCGACGTCTACGCGGTATACGACGCCGCCTCGGCGAATGCGCTGACACCGTCGCGGGCGCTGGCGGTTCCCACCCGACCCGGGCGCAGCCAGGTGAGCGCCTCGGTGACGGCGGTGTTCGCCGACGCGCCGGCGTGAGCCGGCGCTAGTCGGGATCCAGGTCGAGCACCTGGATGATGACTACCTCGTCGAATCCGCGGCGAACGAGCAGCGCCGCCGCGCGCCGGGCCGTGGCCTGATCGTACGGCGGCTGCCCGAACTCGGCGATCACGAGATCGTGGGCAATCTGCTGGTCGGCCTGCTCGTGGCCCGCAAGGGCCCGTGACCGGGCCGACTCGGAGACGCCCAGCCGATCCATGTCGTGCCGTGCCCGCAGGCTGCCGTGACCGCGCTTCTGCAGGCCGTCGGACAACTCACGGGCGAACTGCTCGTCGTCGAGCAGCCCGGCCCGCGTCAACCGGTCAAGCAGCAGCTCTCCGCGCTCCGGCTCGACGCCCCACGCGTCCAGGCGGTCTGCAAGCTCGTGCCGCGACCGCGCTCGCGTTCCCAGCAGTCGCAGCAGCCGCTGCTCCGCGCGATCGAGGGTATGCGCCTGCCGCAGCGCTTCGAGCTTGGATACGTCGAGCTCATCGCCGGCCGCGAGTCCCAGCTCGGCCACCCTTGCCGAGGAGACCTGGTAGCGCTCGCCGGAGGCCAGCGTCACGGACACCAGCGACCCGGGTGACCGGGTCGCGGAGATCGAGCGTACGGTGTCCACGGCAGCCTGGTCCAGTGTCAGCCTTCAGCGCCGGCCATCTGCGCCTTGCCGTTGAGGGGCTGCTCGTCGTCCTCTGACGCGTCGGCAGCGCCGCGGGCCGGGATCGAGGTCGGTGCATCGCCGGCCTCCGCCCTGCGTGGCACCACCACATCGGGCACCTGCTCCTGGATCAGGTCGAGGATCTTGGCGGTGACGTCCGGATGTTCCACCAGGAACGCCTTGACGTTGGTGCGCCCCTGCCCGAGCCGCTCGTCGCCGAACGAGAAGTACGAGCCGGACTTGGTCACGATCTTGTGCTCCAGCGCCACGTCCAGCACCGTTCCCTCCCAGGAGATGCCCTCGCCGTAGGCGATGTCGAACTCGGCCTGCTTGAACGGAGGAGCCACCTTGTTCTTGACGATCTTGACCCGCACGCGGTTTCCGACCGCCTCCGTTCCCTCCTTCAGCGTCTCGATGCGGCGGATGTCCAGGCGCACGGAGGAGTAGAACTTGAGCGCACGGCCGCCGGGCGTGGTCTCCGGCGAACCGAACATGACGCCGATCTTCTCACGCAGCTGGTTGGTGAAGATGCAGATCGTGCCGGTGCGGTTGAGCGTGCCGGCGATCTTGCGCAGCGCCTGGCTCATCAACCGCGCCTGCAGGCCGACGTGGGAGTCGCCCATCTCGCCCTCGATCTCGGCTCGCGGCACCAGCGCCGCCACCGAGTCGATCACGAGCACGTCCAGCGCACCGCTTCTGATCAGCATCTCCGCGATCTCGAGCGCCTGTTCCCCGTTGTCGGGCTGCGACAGCAGCAGCTCGTCCACGTTCACGCCGATCCGCCGCGCGTAGGTCGGGTCCATGGAGTGCTCCGCGTCGATGAACGCCGCCAGCCCGCCCTTGCGCTGCGCCTCCGCGATCACGTGGTAGCAGAGCGTCGTCTTGCCGGAGGACTCAGGGCCGAACACCTCCACCACGCGGCCGCGCGGGAGCCCGCCGATGCCCAGGCCGAGGTCGAGCGAGAGCGCCCCGGTCGAGACCGAGTCGATGTCGACGTGCGACGCCTCTCCCATCTTCATGATCGCGCCCTTGCCGAACTGGCGCTCGATCTGGCTGACTGCGGCGTCCAGTGCCTGGTCTCGTTCCATGTCCTCCACCCTCCTGCGGCGTTCTGCCTACGTTGTAGCGTGCTCGATAGCGAACGGGTGTTCGTGTCGGAATACTAGCCCCGGTATCGGACGCACCTCAAGGCCGTTGTGGTCACGAACCGGTCGCAAGCTGGTCACGAAGCAGGTGCAACGCGGCCGCGGTCGCCCGCAGCCGCACGTCGTGCCGCGTCCCGCCCCACTGCATCCGCCGATCGGCCTCGCCGTCCGGGCCGCTCACGTGCAGGTACACCAACCCCACCGGCTTCTCCTCAGTGCCGCCGCCGGGGCCGGCCACGCCGGTCACGGCCACCGCCAGGTCGGCGCCCAGCCGCCTGCGCGCGCCCTCCGCCATCGCCCGCGCGCTCTCAGCGCTGACCGCGCCGTGCTGGTCGAGCGTGGCCTCGGGGACGCCCAGCAGCTCGTGCTTGAGCGGGTCCGAGTAGGTGACCGCTCCGCCCGCGAACACGTCCGAGCTGCCCGGGATGGCCGTCAACTCGGCCGCCACCATCCCGCCCGTGCAGGACTCCGCCGTGACCAGCGTCAGCCCTCGCGCCCGGGCCAGCTCCAGCACGATCTCGGCGATCGGCCGCTCGTCGGTCGCGAACAGATGCGGCTCGAGCCCGGCCTGCAGCCGCTGCCACAGCTGCAGGCCGGCGGCCTCGCCCTCGGCCGTCGAGCGGATGTCGATCTCGACCTCGTAGTTGCGGGCGCAGATGCTGGTCTCGACTCCGTCCGGGTCGCCGCCGGCCTGCTCGAACAGGTCCGCCACGTGCGACTCGCCGATGCCGTACGTGCGCAGCATCAGCCGCTGCCGCGGCTGCGCGTGGGAGATCAGCGGCGCCAGCAGCGGGTGCTCGGGTGCGAGCTGCCACAGCCGCCGCAGCTCTGAGGGCACGCCCGGCAGCACCACCACCACCGAGCCGTCCACCGCCATCACCAGGCCGGGCGCGGTGCCGGCCATGCCCAGCACCTG
>DATNEO010000051.1:0-2217 GCA_035553035.1 Gaiellales bacterium
AGGTCGGCGGCGGCGTTACGCCAGAGGGTGTCGTGGATCCGGGTCTCGGCCCACTGGGCGCCGGTCAGGCGGCCGCCTGACACCCGCACCCGCGTCAGCGACCCGCCTCGGATCACCGCGTTCGCGAGGTTCGGCTCGTCCAGCACCGCGTCGGTCAGTTCCAAGTCGGCCAGCGACGCGCCGCTGAGGTCGCAGTTCCAAATCCACGTCTCGTCAATCCGCAACCCGGAGGCGTCGAGGCCGGCCCAGCCGGGCCCGTGCAGCTCGACGCCGGCCAGCTCTTGTGGCTGTTGCAGGCAGGGATCGTCGGCCGACAGTACCTCCAGCGATGCCGGCAGGCGTGGCTCGCTGGGCGTGGTGGGCGGGGGCACGGCGGTAGACTAGGCGGTCGCGGCGAAGCGCAGGACGCGCCCGCCCAGCGTGGTCGCGTACAGCTCGCCGCGCTCCCCCAGGCCGAACGAGGACAGGCCCTCCAGCCTTGGCAGCGCCAGCAGCTGCGGCCTGCCGCCACCTGTCGGGAGCGACCAGAGCCGGCCGCTGCAGAAGTCGCCGTAGACGTAGCGACGGCGCAGCGCCGGCACCTCGCTGCCACGGTAGACGTAGCCGCCGGTGATCGAACAGCCTTCGGTGTGCGGGTAGACGGCGACCGGCCACACCAGCCGCGAGCGGTCGATCGGCTGGCGCTTGTAGACCGCTCGGCCCTCGTAGGCGTTCCACCCCAGGTTCGCGCCGGGCCGCGTACCGGCCCGCAGCTGGTCGACCTCCTCGTAGCGGTTCTGTCCGACGTCGCCGATCCACAGGTCGCCGGTGGCCGGGTCGAACGAGAACCGCCACGGGTTGCGCAGGCCGTATGCGTACATCTGGGGGCGCGGGTTGGGCTGGGCGACGTCCAGCCGCAGGATCTTCCCGAGCAGCGACGCCTGGTTCTGGCCGTTGCCCTCGGGGTCGCCCTCGCTGCCGCCGTCGCCCATGCCCACGTACAGCATGCCGTCAGGGCCGAACGCCAGCGCCCCGCCGTTGTGGTTCGAAAACGGCTGGTGCACGAACAGGATCGTCCGCAGGCTGCCGCTGCGGGTGTCCAGCTGGGCGACGTGGGTATTCCCGTCCAGGTCGGTGTAGTCGACGTAGGCGAGTCCGTTGCTGGCGTAGCGCGGGCTGAAGGCGATCGACAGCAGCCCCTGCTCGGAGCCGTCGGAGACCCGGCCACGCAGGTCGAGCAGCGGCTTTTTCGCCGGGTGGCCGTCCGTCAGCACCAGCACGAGGCCGGTCTTCTCGACCACCGCCAGCTTCGCGGTGCCGGGGATCCCGGCCACGTCCACCGGCTGGTCAAGCCCGGTCGCGACGGTCACCAGCCGCACGCCCGCCACCGGCGGCCGCGACGGCTGTGACGAAGGCGGAGGCGATGGGGGCGGTCCGGTCGCGGTCGTGCTCGCGCTCCGCCCCGCGCATGCGGTGCCGAGCAGCACGATCACGACGCACACGGCTCGCAGGCTGGCGGCCACGCCTCCAGTATCGCGCGATACTGCCGTGAACCTATCGACGGGAGCGTGCCGTGAGCCTCATGAGCGAGACAATGCAGTCCCAGCCCGAGCAGCTGCGTGGCATGCTGGCGGACACCACCGGCGTCGACGCGGCCGCCGAGCGGCTGCGAGGCCGGCGCCTGTACCTGGTCGGCACGGGCACGAGCTGGCACGCGGCCAACATCGGCGCCTGGTTCCTGCGGGCCGGGGGCGTGGACGCGTGGCCGGTGCAGGCGATGGATGCGGTGCTGTACGGCCCGCGCCCGGTCGGCGGCGAGGGGCTGATCCTGCTCAGCCACAAGGGCACGAAGACCTACACGCTGAAGATGCTGGAGCGGGCCCGCGCGGAGGGCGTGCCGACGGCGGTGATCTCGGGCCAGGGGGCTCCTGGCGCCGAGATCGAGACCTCGGGGGTGGAGCGCTCGGCCGCGTACACCGCCAGCCACACGGGTGCGATGCTACGCCTGGCGCAGCTGGCGACGGCGCTGGGGGCAGACCTGGGCTCGCTGAACGGCGTCCCGGACTCGGTGGAGGCGGTCGTGGAGGGCCCGGCGGTCGGCGTGGTGCCCCCGCGGCGGGCGATGGAGTTCGTCGGTGCCGGCCCCAACCAGTGGACGGCGGCCGAGGGCGCGCTGAAGGTGAGGGAGACCGCCTACGTCGCATCCGCGGGGATGGGCGTGGAGCAGTTCCTGCACGG
>DATNEO010000052.1:0-3145 GCA_035553035.1 Gaiellales bacterium
GGGGAGGGTGATGCTCATGTTCGGGAAGACGACTGCGTCTTCCAGTGGGATCAACAGATAGGTATCCATAATCTGCAGTCTACCTCGATAGTTGAGGTTGTCAAATATGTCGGTTTGTGATTATTATAGGCGTATGAGCAACGACGCCAGCGAAGCCTGGACGCTCCTGTTCCGCCTGTTCGTCTCACAGCGAGGGCGGGTTCCGCAGGTGGCCGCCGAGTTCGATCTGTCTCCCATGCAGGCGCACGTGCTGCGCCTGCTGGAGCCTGACCAGCCGCTGCCGATGCGCACGCTGGCCCGCAAGCTCTGCTGCGACGCATCCAACGTGACCGGCATCGTCGACCGGCTCGAGGAGCGCGGCCTGGTGCGCCGCGACGCCGCCCCCGGCGACCGCCGCGTCAAGATGCTGGCGGTGACCAGCAGCGGCCTCGAGGTGCGTCGCCGGATCGTGCGGCGCCTGTCGGAGGCACCCGAGCCGATCGCACGGCTTTCGGCGACTGATCAGCGCGCGCTGCGCGAGATCCTGAACCGGGCGCTCGAGCCGGGCCTGTGACCGAGGCCGCCCAGCCCACCCAGACGCGCCGCATCCTGCGCCTGTTCCATCCCTACCGGATGCGACTATCCGGCCTGCTGGGCATGATCGTGATCTCCGCCGGGATCAGCATGATCTCGCCGTTCCTGCTCCGCGACCTGCTCGACAACGTGCTCTCGCAGGGCAGCAACCTGAACACCCGCACGCTCACGCTGCTGGTGGGCGGGATGGTGGCGATTCCGATCGTGACAGGCGTGATCGGCGTCGCCCAGACCTGGCAGTCGAACCTGATCGGCCAGCAGGTGATGCACGACCTGCGGGCCTCGGTCTACACGCACCTGCAGCGCCTGTCGCTGGCCTTTTTCACCCGCACCCGCACCGGCGAGGTGCAGTCGCGGATCGCCAACGACATCGGCGGCGTGCAGACGGTCGTCACCACCACCGCCACCTCGATCGCCTCCAACGTGACGACGGTGCTGGCCACCACCATCGCGATGGCGGTGCTCGACTGGCGGCTGACGCTGGCCTCGTTCGCGATCCTGCCGCTGTTCGTCTGGATGACCCGGCGCGTGGGTCGCGTCCGCAAGGCGCTGGCCGCCACCATGCAGGGCTCGCTGGCCGACATCTCGACGCTGGTCGAGGAGTCGCTGTCGGTGTCGGGCGTGCTGCTGGCAAAGACGATGGGCCAGACCGGCGACCTCACCCGGCGCTTCTCCGACGAGAGCCGGCGTCTGGCCGACCTGGAGCTGCGCCAGCGGATGGCCGGGCGCTGGATGATGGCGACGATCCAGGCCACCTTCGCGATCATGCCTGCGCTGATGTACGGCATCGCCGGCTACGGGATGGCGCGTGGCGGCAGCGTCGTCTCGATCGGCACGCTGGTGGCGTTCACGACGCTACAGACGCGCCTGCTGTTCCCGATCGGCTCGCTGCTGAACGTGCAGGCCGATCTGCAGACCTCGACGGCGCTGTTCGACCGGGTGTTCGAATACCTCGACCTGCCGGTCGAGATCGAAGAGCCGGCCGACCCGGTGCCGTTCGACCCGGCCCGTGCGGCCGGCGAAGTCGAGTTCCGCGACGTCGGGTTCCACTACGACGAGGCCGGCGGCCCCACCCTGCGCGACATCAACTTCGTCGCACCGGCGGGCAGCCGCGTGGCGATCGTGGGCGAGACCGGAGCCGGCAAGACGACGCTCGGCTACCTGACCGCCCGCCTCTACGACGTGACCGAGGGCGCCGTCCTGATCGACGGCGTCGACGTCCGCGATCTCTGCTTCGACGCGCTGCGCGGCACCGTCGGGGTGGTGTCACAGGAGACCTACCTGTTCCACGGCACCGTGCGCGACAACCTGCGGTTCGCGAAGCCGTCAGCGACCGACGAGGAGCTCGAGCAGGCGGCGCGCGCGGCCCAGATCCACGACCACCTGGCGTCGCTGCCGGAGGGATACGACACCGTGGTGGGCGAGCGCGGCTATCGCTTCTCGGGCGGGGAGAAGCAGCGCCTGGCGATCGCCCGCGCGGTGCTGCGCGACCCACCGGTGATGGTGCTGGACGAGGCCACGAGCGCGCTGGACGTGGAGACCGAGCGGGCCGTGCAGGAGGCGCTGGAGCACCTGTCACGGGGCCGCACGACGATCGCCATCGCACACCGCCTGTCGACGATCCGCGACTCGGACATGATCCTGATGCTGGACGAGGGCCGCGTGATCGAGCGCGGTACCCACGAGGAGCTGGTCGCGCTGGGCGGCCGCTACGCCGCCCTGGTTGAGCGCGACGCCGTGGTCGGCGTCTAGCGATCAATCATCTAGACTTTGGATCCAAACCATGGCTGACCGCTCGTACCGCACCGCCGACCCCTACCGCGACCTGGACGTGATCGACGCCCGCGCGCCACGGGCCAATCAGACCGTCGTCGGTCTGGTCGCGCTGGCCGGCGTGATCACCGGTGAGTGGTGGCTGCTGGCGCTGGTGGCGGCCCAGCTGGCGCTTGGGCTGACCCTGGGGCGCCGCTGGTGCCTGGCCTGCGTCGCCTACTTCGAGCTGCTGCAGCCGCGGATCGGCGAGGGCCCGCTGGAGGACTCGCGGCCGCCCCGGTTCGCGAACCTGATGGGCGTGGTCGTGCTGACGCCGGCCGCGGTCGCCTACGTGGCCGGGCTGCCGCTGCTGGGCGCCGTGCTGGGCCTGCTGGTGGCGGCGCTGGCGCTGCTGTCGGCGGCGACCGGGTTCTGCACCGGCTGCCAGATCTACAAGCTGGCCGCGCGCGTGCGCGGCCTCGGCCGCGGTCACGGCCACATCGAGCGGATCGAGCTGTCGGACTTCGGCGACGCGCTCGCCCCCAACACGGTCGTGCAGTTCACCCACCCGCTCTGCTCCGACTGCCACCGGCTCGAGCGCGAGCTGCGCGACGAGGGCCGCACGGTGGTCACGGTCGACGTGCGCAGCCAGCCGCAGCTGGCCCGCAAGTACGGCGTGGGCGTGGTGCCCACGGCCGTGGCCGTGGACGGCTCCGGTGCCGTCCTCGCACGCCTCGCGTGAGGATCGGCTAGCGCGGCCCCTGCCGCGGCGCCCAGTGCGGCGCGCCGAACGACCAGTCCAGGTGCGGGTGGAAGTTGT
>DATNEO010000053.1:0-7634 GCA_035553035.1 Gaiellales bacterium
AGCCGACGTCGAGTACGTCGTTCGCGATGATGCCGCCGAGCAGCGAGCCCACGATGCCGATCAGGATGGTGCTCAGCAGCCCCAGGCTGCGGTTGCCGGAAACGACCGCCCGGCCCAGGCTGCCGATCACCAGGCCGACGACGGCGTACCAGATCAGCGACCAGGCCACCGACAGGGCGAATCCGAGCAGGCCGAACCCGAACGCCATCATCAGTACGACCAGAACCAGCAGGATCAGAACCACCGACATGGCTGCAGTCTAGATCAGCCCGCCACCGTCCGCGCCTCGCTTTGCGAGCAGCAGCCTACTCGATTTTCGAGTAGAAACCTTCTCGGACAGCGAGTAGAATGCGACGCATGAACCCTTTTCCCTACCAGCGACCGATCCTCCCCGAGCAGGTCATCGACCGAGACGTCGAGGTGCAGAAGCTGCTGTCCTGGTGCGGCTCGGCCATGCTCGTGCGGCTGGACGCGCCCCGCCGCTACGGCAAGACCAGCCTCGTGCGCAAGGTGTTCCACGAGGCCGGCAAACACGGCACCGTCGGCGTGCTCTGCGACCTGAAGGGCGTGCTCACGCTGTCCGACGTGATCACCCGGCTCGGCCGCTCCTACGCGCAGCTGCGCGGCCCACTCGAGAAGATGCTGCGCCCCGTGCTGACGTCGATCGAGCTCGAATTCAACGTCAGCTTCATGGGCGCCGGCGCGGGCGCGAAGCTGGGTGCGAGGCCGGGCAACGAGGAGGCGGCGCTGTTCGCGCTGCTCGACCTGCCGCAGCGGTTCGCCGGCAAGGGGTGGCAGGCGGTGATCGTCTGCTTCGACGAGTTCCAGGACGTGCTGGCAGTGCCCGCGGCGGACGACAAGCTGCGGTCGGCGATCCAGCACCACTCCGCCGGCTGCGCCTACATCTTCGCCGGCTCGGAGCCGCGGCTGATGAACGCGCTCTTCTCCGACAAGCGGCGCGCGTTCTGGAACCAGGCCGAGCCGCTCGAGCTGGGGCCGCTGGCGGTCGCCGACGTGGCCGGGTACGTGACCGCGCAGTTCGCGGCAGACGGCAGGGATGTCGGCCCCGTGCTGCGGCTGGTGCTGTCGACGGCACGGGGCCACCCGCAGCGCACGATGTTCCTCTGCTCCAAGCTGTGGGAGCGGTCGCAGCCGGACGAGCCGGTGACGATCGAAGCATGGCAGGCGGCGCTCGATGCCGCGAAGCTCCAGGAGGAGCACGCGCTCGACGCCGAGTGGCGAAACCTCACCGGCTCGGCCCAGCGGGTGCTGCGCGCGGTCACGCTGAACGGCGGGCGACCCTTCCAGAAGCAGGCGGCCGAGGCCGTCGGCGTGCCGATCGGAAGCGTCGACCGCGTCAGCGACGCGCTGGTCGGCGCCTACGTGCTGCGGCAGACCGGCAAGGGCGAGTTCGCGTTCGTCGACCCGATGCTCGAGCTGTACGTCCGCGACCTGGCCGGGTCGTCGCTTCCCGAGTCCGAGGACGGCGACAGCTAGCCGCGCCTAGCGGCCGTCGTGGCGCCGTCCGGCAACCGCTTCCACCGTATGGCGCGACAGTCCCGTGACGCGGCAGACCTCGTCGTCGGGCCAGCCCGCACGGCGCGCCTCGTCGATCGCGATCTCGAAGGCACGGCGGGTGGTGACGAAGTTCAGCGAGGTGGCGATCAGCTGGGTGGCGAGGTGCTCCGGCACGAGCCGGATACTGGCACACGAACGTATGTTCGTCAAGTGCCCTTCTGCCAAACCGAGACGTGCTTGCGGCTCTCACTCGTGAACGGCTCCCGCTTCCAGCCGCTCCAGCGCTCGCGCAGCGTCATCCCGGCCAGCCTCGCCATCAGGTCGAGCTCGGCCGGCCAGACGTAGCGAAACGGCACCGACAGGCCGCGGAACCGGTCGTCCTCCATCCAGTAGTGGTGCGAGACCAACCCCTGGCTGGCGATGTCGTACTCGTCGAAGCCGAGCCGCGTGGGAGTGACCGTGAACGGGCGCACCGTCTCGCCCGGAGGCAGCCGCTGGAGCTGCGGGACGCCGACCTCGACCACGAAACATCCGCCGGGCTGCAGGTGCGCGGCGGCGTTCTGGAAGCAGGCCACCTGATCGTCCTGCGTGGTCAGGTTGTTGATCGTGTTGTAGACCAGGTAGGCGAGCGCGAACTCGCCCGGTACGCTGGCGGTGGCGAAGTCGCCGAGCGTGACCTGGACCCGGTCGGCGCCGGGCTTCGCTCTCAGCTGCTCCACCATCTCGCCTGAGAGGTCGATGCCACAAACGGTGACGCCGCGCCGGGACAGCGGCAGCGCGACCCGGCCGGTGCCGATGCCGAGCTCCAGCGCGGCGCCGTACCCGGCCAGACCGGCCAGGAAATCGACGGTCGGCTCGATCACGGCCGGGTCGAACATCTCGGAGCTGCTGTCGTCGTAGCGCTCGGCCACTCCCGCACCGAAGTAGTTCTGGCGTTTCTGCCTACTCATGCCAGGCACAGTACCCGGCCTCGGCCGCACGATGGGAGAGGGTCGCCGGGCGCGTTACCGTTTCTGTTCCCGCCCGAAGGAAGCAACGGGCCGACCAACGCCCAGCAGCCGCTGCAGGCGGGGGCTCGGCGGCTGAGGGACTAGCTCGCGATCGCGGGCCGGGCACGCTCGTCGAGCGCCAGCAGCAGCCCGATGAGCAGGCCGGAAAGCGGATAGATGATGTAGCTCTCCTGGAACACCCGCGCGATCGCGATCAGTACGAAGATCGAGACCGTGAACGCGGCTCCCGCGGCCCACGCCACCCGGGATCGGTACTGCAGCGCGGTCAGATAGGCGGTGATGGGCAGCCAGACGAGCGCAACCAGCCCGAAGAAGGGGTAGCCGGTGGAGTGGCGCCCGACCACTCCCATCCGCACCAGCATGCCGGAGAGGCCGTAGCTGACGACGTGAAAGGTGCCAGCGCCGTAGGCGATGGTGTCCCTCCAGACCGCGGATGGCGAGGCGACCAGGAACGGGAGGAAGCCGGCTGTCAGCACGAGCGCTCCCACGAGTGCCGCCTGCAGCACCCCCCGCCGCGAGGTTCTGATCAGCACCAGCACGAGCAGCGAGGGTACGGCAGCGAGCCCGAACTGCTTGACCAGGATGGCCGCCGCCAGCGCGACGCCGGCCGACCCGGCGTGGCCGCGAACGGCCAGGCCAAACGCGACCACCAGCGCGAGCACGCAGAGGGTGTCGGCGTTGCCGAACCAGGCAAGCCTCACGGCTACCGGGTTGCAGGCAAGGGCGGCGCCGAGCGCGAGACGAAGGCCATACGGTCCCGGGTAGAGCAGCGCCGCCGGAACGAGCATGAGCGTGGCGAGGGCGATCAACAGCCGGAAGTCATTCGCGGGCGCGGGCAGGACGCGCCAGGCCGCGGACAGGCCCACCATGCCCGGGAAGTAGGGGAAGTGGCGGAGCGCAACGATCCGATCGACCCGGGCCGGGACCGTGCCGCGCCCGGAGTAGAAGCGCGCCAGCCCGGAACCGCGGTAGTCGTGGTCGTAGGGCGTGTGGCCATCGTTGGCGAGGTCGCCGGCCATCTCGATCTGATATGTCGAGTCATTCGTATAGAACCACTGGGCAGTGCCCTCGCGGAGTGCGACCTGCAGCACCACTGCCGGCAGCACCGCGCAGGCGCAGGCGAGCATCACGATCGCCAACAGCGTGGCCGGCCGCGGCTGCCACCCGCGGGCGACGACCACCCCTACCGCCGAGACCGCGGCCAGCGCGACCACGATCCCCGCTTGCAGCAGGCCGACGTCCCAGCGCGAGCCGGCCAGTCGCACCACCCCGCCCAGCGTGCCGTCTGCCCGCACCGTGTCCGGGTTGAACGACCAGGGATCCGAGCCTAGCGCGGAAAAGCCCATCGCCAGCAGCAGAAACACCGCACCGAGGGCGACGAGTGCATCGTTCTGAGGAGCCGCTGCCGACGACGTTGAAGATGAGCTGCCGGGGTCTCGGTCAGAGGCGCCCGCGGAGCCCCCGGGTACCGCAACCGTCTTACGGTTGTGTGCCGAACGGCACATATGACCACCGTACCAAGCCGCGCGGCTAGTTTGTGCGAAACGTGACATAGTTGACGCCGCACACAGTCTTGGCGCGAACGCGGCAGACGCACTGTCATTGCGTCGCTGCTTTACGCATGCAGGAGCGCGGCCAGATCACGCGGGCCGGTGCTGTTGGTCACGCGGATGCGGTTGAGCGTCCATGGGTCATCCCAGCGGGCAAAGCCGGGCTGAGTGCTGGTGGCGCCCTGGTAGCCGGCGTGGCGGACGGCAGCGATGACGGTGCTGTTGTAGGCGCCCGCCGGGTAGCAGAAGAAGTCGACCGGCACGTCGAATCGCTTCTGCAGGACGACCCGTGAGTGTGCCACCTGGTAGCTGAGCTGGTCGCGCGGGAGTCCCGGCAGGCTGGCGTGGGTCATCGTGTGTGAGTCGAGCTCCCAGCCGTTGCGGATCATGGCCCTGATCATGCGCGGGCCGAGCCCCCAGCCGGGCTGGGCGAAGTGGCTGAGGGCGAGGTTGAGCGTACCCGGCCAATGGTGATGGGCGAGGATCGGGAGCGCCTTCGTGTATTGGTTTCGAAACCCGTCGTCGAACGAGATCACGACCGGACGGGACGGCAGCGGCGCCCCGTGCCAGTAGTCGTACGCCTCCTGCAGGGTGACCCCGTGGAAGTGGTGGTGCGCCAGCCAGCGCATCTGCGCCGCGAACACCGACGGGGCGACGTAGAGGCCGGGAAGCGGCGTGCTCGCGGTCGGCGTCTGGATCACGTGGTACATCAGGATCGGCACGCCTCGGCGGTGCCGGGCATCCAGCGGGCGGCGACAGCGGACGCGATGATCGCCGGCATCGGCAACGCAGAGGTTGCGGTCAATACCGCCATCCAGGCGGTCGTAGGGCGCCCGGTCCCGCGACCGCAGGGTGTCGTGCCCGTCCCCACCGTACAGCCGATCGAGACCTCGGCCACCGACCACCGAGTCGCCACCCGACTCGCCGCGTACCTCATCCCCACCACGGCGACCGACCACGCGGTCGCCACCATCGCCGCCGCGGATCAGGTCTGCGCCGACGCCACCGTCCACCACGTCCGACCCGGAACCACCGAGCAGCCGGTCTGATCCGCCGCCGCCGTAGACCCGGTCGTCACCGCCCCCGCCGAAGACGACGTCGTCGCCCCCGCCGCCATGGATGACGTCGTCGCCGCCACCGCCGCAGATCACCTCCGCGGCCGAGGTGCCATCCAGCTGGTCGGCGGCACCGGTACCCGAGATCGTGCAGACGGTCGTGGTCGCCGCCGCGGGCCGCCCGAACTCCTCTGCGCTGCCCTGCAGGGCCGCGCAGGATGCGACGACCACGATGCTCCACGCCAGGCCACGCATGCCTCACCAACTCCGCGTCGCTCGAGCGAATCAAAGATTGTACCCGATGTATCTAGATTTGCGGGCTGAGGCCCGGGCCGGCCGGGTGCGGCTGGCGGCGTCGGGTGCCGCAACTACCATGCCGCCCCGAGATGACGCGTCGGCGATGGCTGATCCTGGGCGTTGTGACGGTGCTGGCCCTGCTGGCGGGCCTGGCCCTGGCCTGGCATCTGGCCAAGCAGCCGGCCGCCGACATCCACAACGGCGCGAGCGCGTTCTTCTCGGATCCCCCCACCACCACGCAGACCGAGACCACCGCACCGGCCACCACCCACAAGAAGAAGCCGTTCCAGGGCGAGCCGCCGTGGCCGATGTACGGCTACAACGTCGCCCGCACCCGCGACGCCTCCGCCTTCCGCCAGATCAAGCCGCCGTTCCACACCGTGTGGAAGCGCAAGACCTTCGGCATCCTCGAGTACCCGCCCTCGTTCGCGGACGGCATCCTCTACCTGGCCACCGACAGCGGCTGGACGCAGGCGATCGACGCCCGCACCGGTGACCCGGTCTGGACGCGGCGGCTGGGCGCCGGCCTCGCCAACGAGGCGGCGCTGTCCACGACGATGATGTACGTCGGATCCCACGACGGGCACGTGTACGCACTCAGCCGCAAGACCGGCAAGATCATCTGGAAGACGAAGGTCGGGAGCGAGGTCGAGTGCTCGCAGCTCTACTACCGCGGGCGCGTCTACAGCGGCAGCCACTCGGGCCAGGTGCGGGCGATGGACGCCAAGACCGGCCACATCCTGTGGACGTTCCAGGCAAGCGGCGAGGTCAAGAGCGGCCTCTCCACCGCTGACGGGCGGCTGTACTTCGGCGACTACTCGAGCACGATGTACGCGTTGCGGATCTCGAGCGGCAAGCTGCTCTGGCGCACGCACACGGCCGGCCTCTCCAGCGGCTACCGCAGCGGCTCGTTCTACTCGACGCCGTCCGCCGCGTACGGGCGCGTCTACATCGGCAACACCGACGGCAAGCTCTACTCGTTCGTGGCGTCGAACGGGCAGATCGCCTGGACGCACTCGTTCGGCAGCTGGGTCTACGGTAGCCCGGCCGTGCACAACGGGCTGGTGTTCGAGACCGGCTACGCCGGTGTCGTCGAGGCGCTGAGCGCGCGTACAGGCAACGTCCAATGGCAGCACACGCTGCCCTACCGCACCACCGCCTCGCCCACGGTGATCGGCGACTACGTCTACGTGGGCGGCCACGGCGGTGGCACCAAGGGCAACCTGTGGGCATACAACCCCGGTAACGGCAAACAGGTGTGGCACTTCCCGGACGGGCTGTACTCGACCGTGATCGCGGCCGGCGACAACCACCTGGTGGTGGCCGGGCGGACGACGCTGTACATGCTGAAGGCGCGGGGGTGAGCTGACGGCCGCGAGTTGGTAGCGTGCCGGTATGTCGTCAGGATGGCAGAGGCTGCCGTTGGCGGATTGGAGCGAGACCCGCGAGACGCTGCATGCCCACTCCCAGGTGCTGGGCAAGCTGGCGGTGGTGCTCGCGCCGCCCGAGCCGCAGTTGCAGCACGGCGCGTTGCGCCTCAGTGCGCGCGGGTTGGAGACGCTGCCCTTGCCGGCGCCCGACGGCTCCGGGGCGTTGGTCGTCGCGCTCGACCTGCACAGCCACGAGGCGGTGGTCGAGCACAGTGACGGACGCGACCACCGCCTGGCGCTGACGCCCGACCGGCCGGTCGGCGAGGTCACGCGAGCGCTGGTCGAGGCGGTCAGCCGCCTGGGCGGCCAGGTCACGATCGATCCGACGCCCCAGGAGGTGACCTGGAGCGTGCCGCTGGACGAGGACGAGCAGCACCGTCGCTACGAGCCCGACCAGGTCGCCGCCTACTTCCGGGCCGCGACCCAGGCGGCGCTCGCGCTGGCCGCGTTCCGGGCGCCCTACCGGGGACGATCGACACCGATCAACGCGTGGTGGGGCTCGTTCGACCTGGCGGTGAGCCTCTTCTCGGGCCAGGCGGCGGAGCCGCCGGGCAACGACTTCATCACGCGCAATTCGATGGACGCCCAGGAGGTGGCGGTCGGCTGGTGGCCCGGCGATGCGCGCTACCCCAAGGCCGCGTTCTACGCCTATGCACATCCCGCGCCCGATGGATTCGCTGATGCGACGCCCCGACCTGCGGCCGCCCACTGGGACGTTGTCCTCGGCGAATACATCCTGGACTGGGACGACGTCTGCGCCAGCTCCGACCCGCA
>DATNEO010000054.1:0-2942 GCA_035553035.1 Gaiellales bacterium
CGCACGGACGGGTCGATGCGCTTCACCAGCCCGGTCAGAACGCCCCCCGGCCCCAGCTCCACGAACGTGCCGACGCCCTCGGCGATCAGCGCCTGAACGGCCTGCGTGAACCGCACCGGCGCCGTCAGCTGCTCCACCAGCAGTCCCGGGATCCGGTCGGCGGTCTCGAGGCCGTTGGTGACAGTGCTCATGAACGCCGTCGAGAGCTCTCCGAACCTGACCGCGTCCACCGACGGCGCGAACCGGGCGGCCGCCTCGGCCATCAGCGGGCAGTGAAAGGCGCCAGCCACCTTCAGCCGGATCAGCTTGCCGCCGGCATCGCCGACCGCCGCGGCCATCGCATCCAGGCCCGCGTCGCGACCGGAGATCACCACCTGACCGGGGCAGTTGTAGTTGGCCGGCCACACGTCGTCCCGCTGCGCGCAGAGCCGCTCGACCTGGTCGTCGTCCAGCTTGAGCACGGCCGCCATGCCGCCACCGGCACCGGCCGCGGCGCTGATCCGGCCACGCTCGTTCACCAGCTGGAACAGCTGGTCGAGGTCAGCGGCACCCGCCGCGGCCAGCGCCGCGTACTCACCGACGCTGTGGCCGACCACCACGTCGGCGCGCAGCGAGCTGCCGGACGTGACCGCCCGGTACGCGGCCAGCGATGCCGCCATCAGCGCCGGCTGGGTGATCTCGGTGCGGGAAAGCTGATCGAGCGGGCCGTCGAAGCTGACCGCACGCACGTCGAAGCCGGCGGCCCGGCCGGCGCGATCGAACACGTCGGCGGCCTCGGGGAAGGCCTCGACCAGCTCACGGCCCATGCCCACGCGCTGGCTGCCCTGGCCCGGGAAGCAGAAGGCGATCTTGCTCATGCGCGCTCCTTTGTCCACTCCATCACGCACGATCCCCAGGCCAGGCCGCCGCCGAAGCCGACCATCAGCACGATGTCGCCCGGCCCGATCCGGCCCTGCCGCCAGGCCTCGTCCAGGCAGAGCGGGATCGATCCTGCAGAGGTGTTGCCGTATCGGTCAACGTTGGAGAACACCCTGGCTTCCTCCAGCCCCAGCCGGCGCGCGGCATGATCGATGATGCGCCTGTTCGCCTGGTGCGGCACGAACACGTCGACGTCCTCGACGCCGAGGCCGGCGGCCTCCAGGCTGCGCAGGGACGAGTCGACCACCACCCGGGTCGCGAACTTGTACACCTCCGGCCCGTTCATCCGGACGAACGGGCCCTCGTCATGGTCGGCGGCATGGCCGGCCGCCGCGACCGACAGCTGCATCGCACCCGATCCGTCGGCACCCAACTCGAAGCCGCGCAGCCCATGGCGGTGATCGTCGCGGCGCAGCACCACGGCACCGGCGCCGTCGCCGAACAGGATGCAGGTGGAACGATCGCTCCAGTCCAGCAGCCGCGAAAACACCTCGGTGCCGACCACGAGCACCGTCTCGGCCAGCCCTGCCGCGATCTGCGAGTAGGCTTGAGCGAGCGCGTAGATGAAGCCGGTGCAGGCGGCGGACAGGTCGTAGCCGGCCACCTCGCCCGCGCCGATCCGCTCGCCGATCAACGACGCGGTGGCAGGGAAGTAGTAGTCGGGGCTGGCGGTGGCGGTCACGATCAGGTCGAGCTCGCCCGCATCGATGCCGGCGCTCTCCAGCGCGCGCCGGGCCGCCTCCGCGCCGAGCGTGGCCGAGGAGTCGGACGCGGCGGCGATCCGCCGCTCGCGGATGCCGGTGCGCTGGGCGATCCACTCGTCGCTGGTCTCGACCATCGTCGCGATCTCGTCGTTGCTCATCACCCGTTCGGGCACGTGCGAGCCGATGCCGATCAGGGCAACGCGCTGGCCGCAGGCGGCGATCATGCGTCCAGCTCCGTCAACGCGAACGTCAACGCTGCGCGGCAGGCCAGGTCGTCTCCCACCGACGCGGTGGCGTCGGCCTTGCCGATGGGGCCGCGCAGGCGGGTGATCTGGCAGCGCAGCGTGAGGGTGTCCCCCGGCACCACGATCCGCTTGAAGCGGACGTCGTCGATGCCCGCGAACAGCGCCAACCGGCCGGCGAAGCCCGGCGATGAGAGGCCGCAGACCGCACCCACCTGCGCCAGCGCCTCGACCTGCAGCACGCCCGGCATGATCGGCCGGCCGGGGAAGTGCCCGCGCAGATACCAGGCGTCGTCGCGCACGTGGTAGTGGCCGGTGGCGTGCTCACCCGGCACCAGCTCGACGATCTCGTCCACCAGCAGGAACGGGTCGCGGTGGGGAATGATCGCCTCGATGCCGGCTCTGTCGAGCGGCAGGACGAGGCCCTCCGTCACGCCGAGACCGCCTCGGCCGGCGGCTCCAGCGCCCGGCGCATGCGGGCACGGCCACGGTGTGCGTGGCACTTGACCGTGCCCACCGGCATCTCCAGCACCTCCGCGATCTCCTCGTACGAGAGGGCGAGCACATCCTTCATCACCATCACGTGCCGCTGGTCGTTGGACAGGCCCTCCAGCTCCCGCGCCAGCTCGGCGCGCTGCTCACGCTGGCAGGCGAGGTCGTGGGGCCCCAGCGTCGACGCCACCTCCGGCGCGGTCTCCAGCGCCTGATGCTGCCGCCGGCGCTGGCGTTCGCCGAGGTCGCGGCAGGTGTTCGTGACCAGGCTGTAGAGCCAGGTCGCGAAACGCGCCTCTCCGCGGAACTGATCGATTCTGGTGAGCACCTTTGCAAGCGCCTCCTGTGCAGCGTCCTCCGCGTCCTGCGGGTCGTTGAGCAGGTATCCGGCCAGCCGCCGCACCCGGGGCTCGTGCCGCTCCACGAGCGCCGTCAGGGCGGCGCGATCACCGTCCTGGGCCCGCACGGCGAGCACGACGTCCGAGAGCGCGGCGTACGCGGACTCGTCTCGTACCCGATCTCGCAGGGTCAGACGGGCCTCCGCACGTTTCGGTTGCGGGAACATGAGCGGCCTATTCTATGGAAT
>DATNEO010000055.1:0-2480 GCA_035553035.1 Gaiellales bacterium
GCGCATCACCGACCTGATCGCGCGCAAGCGCGACGGCGGAGAGCTGTCGGCAGCCGAGATCGCCGCCATGGTCGCGCCCGACGTGCCCGACTACCAGCTGTCGGCGTTCCTGATGGCGGTCGTGCTGCGCGGCCTCAGCGATGACGAGACGCGCGGGCTGCTGGACGCGATGGTCGCGTCCGGGCAGCGCGTATCGTGGCCGTGGCCGGTGGCCGACAAGCACTCGACGGGCGGGGTCGGCGACTCGACGACGCTGGTGCTGGCGCCGCTGCTGGCCGCCTGCGGCGTGCTGGTAGCCAAGATGAGCGGACGCGGTCTGGGGCACACGGGCGGGACGCTCGACAAGCTCGAGGCGATCCCGGGCATGCGCGTGTCGCTGTCCCTGGCGGGGATGCGCCGGCAGGTGGAGCAGGTGGGAGTGGCGGTGTGCGGCCAGACGCCGGAGCTGGCGCCGGCCGACGGTCGCCTGTACGCGCTCCGCGACGCCACCGGCACCGTCTACAGCCTGCCGCTGATCGCCGCCAGCATCATGTCGAAGAAGGTGGCGGCCGGCGCGTCGCGGCTGCTGCTCGACGTCAAGGTGGGGGAGGGCGCGCTGCTGCCGGACCCGGACGCCGCCCTCCGGCTGGCCGCCCTGATGGTGAGGCTGGGGCGCGACCACGACATCGACACGCGCGCGCTGCTGTCGAACATGTCCGAGCCGCTGGGCGTTGCCGTCGGCGACGCGCTGGAGGTGGCCGAGGCGGTGGTCACGCTGCGCGGCAACGGCCCGGCCGACATCACGGAGCTCTGCGTGCACCAGGCGACGGTGCTGGCGGGCGACGAGGCGGTGGTTCGCCGTGCCCTCGACTCGGGTTCCGCGTACGAGCGCTACCAGCGCTGGGTGGCCGCGCAGGGTGGCGACCCCGAAGCCCCGCTGCCACGGGCGCCGCTCGTGATCGACGTGCCGGCGCCACGCTCCGGTGTCGTTCAGCGCTGTCACGCCCGCAGCATCGGCGAGCAGGTGATGCGGCTGGGAGCCGGCCGCGCCACGAAGGAGGACAGCGTCGATCACGCGGTCGGTGTGCTCGTGCACCGCAAGCGCGGCGACCGCGTCGAGGTGGGCGACCCGCTGGCGACGGTGCACGCCCGCGGCGAGGCCGATCTGGATGCGGTGGCCGCGTGCTTCGAGATCGGCGACGCGCCGGCCGAGCGTGAGCCGCTGCTGCTGGGAGACGTCGATGCCTGAGCTGCCCGAGGTTGAGACCGTGCGGCGGGGGCTGGTGGAGGTGCTGGTCGGGCGGGAGCTGGTCGGCGTCGACATCCGCGACGGCCGCCTGACGGCGCCGGCCGACCCGACGGCCGTCGCGCACGAGCTGCTGGGCGCGGTCGTGACCGCCGTGGGGCGGCGCGGCAAGTACCTGGCCGTCGCGCTCGACGACGGGCGCACGCTGGTGTGCCACCTGCGCATGACCGGGTGGTTCCATCACGTCACCGAGCTCAGCGAGCGCCCGCACCTGCGCGCGGTGTTCGAGCTGGACGACGGCACCCGGCTGCTCTACAGCGACCAGCGGCGGTTCGGCACGATGCGGCTGATCGAGCCGGGCGGCCTCGAGGACTACTGGCGCGGCCGGGTCGGGCCGGAGCCGCTGGACGGCGACTGGACGGCGCAACAGCTGCGCGCGGCGTTGCGGGGACGCACGGCGCCCGTGAAGGCGCTGCTGCTCGATCAGCGGGTGGTGGCCGGCGTGGGCAACATCTACGCCGACGAGGCGCTGTGGGAGGCGCGGGTGCACCCGCTGACTCCCGGCGGCCGGCTGGGCGCCGTGCGCTCGGCCCGCGTGCACGACGCCGTGATCGCCGTGCTCGAGCGCGGGATCGACGCGCAGGGGGCCAGCATCGACACCTACCGGTCGGTGGATGGGACGACCGGCTCGATGCAGGAGCGCTTCCACGTCTTCGACCGCGCCGGCGAACCGTGCCCGCGCTGCGGATCCGTTATCGTCAAGACCCGCGTTGCCCAGCGCGGCACCTACCTATGTCCGAGATGCACCCCACGGCCCTGAGGTTCCAGGAGCGCGCGCAGGCGGCGGGGCTGGACGTGCGCCCGCAGGAGCTGTCGGAGTCCACGCGCACGGCGGTGGAGGCGGCCGACGCGGTCGGCTGCGAGCTGGGCCAGATCGTGAAGTCGGTGGTGCTGCAGGACGCGGGCGGCGAGCTGCTGCTGTGCCTCTGCGCCGGCGACCGCCGGATCGACCTGGAGCGGGTGGGCGACGGCGTCGCGATGGCCCGCGGCCGCGAGGTCAAGGAGCAGACTGGCTACGCCATCGGCGGCATCCCGCCGCTCGGCCACGACCGATCGCTGCACACGGTGGTGGACGGCTCGCTGCGGCGGTTCCAGACGGTCTGGTGCGCCGCCGGCACGCCCAACGCGGTGTTCGAGGTGCGGCTGGACGACCTGCTGGCGGCGATGCCCGACGCGGACGTGCGCGACATCGCCG
>DATNEO010000056.1:0-3283 GCA_035553035.1 Gaiellales bacterium
CCGGCTCGCGGCCGCTGCGCGAAGGTGCCGGGTCGATCACCACCCCGCCCGCCACCGTCGTCTGTGGCGCCGTCAGCCGGATCACCACGTGATCGCCCGCCACCGCGGCGATCGGCCGCTGCAGCCGCAGCTGCACCCGCCCGGACTGGCCCGGATCGATCGCTTCGCCGTCACGCACCGCCACTCGGGCCGGCGTCTCGGTCGTCGCGTGGTGCACGGTGACCCGCTCCCCGCCTCGCAGCGCGTGCGGCGCGTCCGCGAGCACCTCCACCTCGCACTCCAGCCGGTATCCCGCCGTCAGGCTGCCCGGCTCAGCCAGCGTGTCACCTCGCGTCACCTGGTCGCGGTCGACTCCCACCAGCGCCACCGCCACGCGCTGCCCGGCCGCGGCTGTCTCCGCCGGCGCGTCGTGCACCTGCACGCTTCGCACCCGCACCTCGCGCCCGCTTGGCAGGATCGCCAGCCGGTCGCCCGCGCTGACCGCACCCGACCACAGCGTCCCCGTCACCACCGTGCCGATCCCGCGCAGCGTGAACGACCGGTCGATCGGCAGCCGCACCGGCCCCTCCTGTCGACGACCATCCACCAGCGCCGCCACCCGGTCAAGCTCGGCCAGCAGTTCCGGCAGACCCGCTCCGGTTCGTGACGACACCTCCACCACCGGCGCGTCGGGTATCAGCTCCTCCACGTCCATCCGCGCCAGCGCCGCCGTCTCTTCGTCGACCAGGTCTCGCTTGGTCAGCACCACGACTCCCAGGCGCAGCCCCAACATCCTCAAGATCGCGGCATGCTCGCGCGTCTGCGGCATCACGCCGTCGTCGCAGGCCACCACCAGCAGGTACATGTCGATCCCCGTCGCCCCCGCCACCATCGTCCGCACGAACCGCTCGTGGCCCGGCACGTCGACCACCGACAGCCTGCGCCCCGACGGCAGCTGCAGCGGCGCGTAACCGAGCTCGATCGAGATGCCTCGCGCTCGTTCCTGCGGCAGCCGGTCGGTGTCGACCCCGGTCAGCGCCGCGATCAGCGTCGTCTTGCCGTGGTCGATGTGGCCGGCCGTGCCCACGGTCAGCGGCGCGTCGGTCACGGGCGGATCAGGTCGCAGTCCTCGTCGCTGAGCGTCCGGCAGTCGAGCAGCACCCGGCCCTCCTGCACCCGAGCGATCACCGGCGGGTCACCCTCACGCAGCCGCGCCGCCAGCTCGTCCCCGCCCTCCAGCGCACAGGCGAAGCTGTCCAGCTCCAGCAACGGCAAAGCGCCGCCTCCCACCTTCGCCGTCGTCTCGGTCAGCTCGCCGCCCAGCCGCCGGCAGAGCCGCTCGGCCCGCTGCCGCACACGCTCGGCCGGCTCCCCCAGCGACCGCAGCACGGGTATCTGAGCGAGCGCCCGTGCGGGATTCCGGTACAGCTCGAGCGTCGCCTCCAGCGCCGCCAGCGACAGCTTGTCGATGCGCATCGCTCGCGCCAGCGGGTGGCGCTTCACCCGTCCCACGGCCTCGGCGGTGCCGACGATGATCCCCGCCTGCGGCCCGCCCAACAGCTTGTCCCCGGAGAAGCAGACCAGGTCGGCGCCCGCCTCGATGCTGGCCCGCGCAGTGGGCTCGTCCAGCAGGTCCGGCAGGACGAGCAGCGCGCCGGAGCCGAGGTCGTCGATCAGCGCCACGTCTCCGCCCGCCACCTCCGCCAGCTCCCCCAGCCCGGGGTGAGCCGTGAACCCGACGATCCGGAAGTTGGACTGGTGCACCCGCAGGATCGCTCGCGTCTCGCTCGTGACCGCCCTGCGATAGTCCGCGATGCTTGTGCGGTTCGTGGTGCCGACCTCCACCAGCCGCGCACCCGACTGGGCGAGGATGTCAGGGATCCGGAACCCGTCGCCGATCTCGATCAGCTGACCGCGGCTGATCAGCACCTCGCCGCCGCCCGCCGTCGCGGCGAGGCACAGCAGCACGGCCGCCGCATTGTTGTTCACGGCCAGCCCCGCCTCCGCGCCCGTCAGGTTCGACAGCAAACCGGAGAGGTGGTCGTGACGCGAGCCGCGACCTCCCGCCGCCAGGTCGTACTCGAGCGTCGAGTAGCCCGCGGCCACCTCGCCCACCCGCGCAATCGCAATTTCCGCGAGCGGCGCGCGACCCAGGTTGGTGTGGACGATGACACCGGTCGCGTTCAGCACGGGGCGCAGGCTGGGCCGGCGTTTCAGCCGCCCCGCCGCCGCCTCCAGCAGGTCGTCCTGATCGGGGACCGACTCTGCCGCACGTGCTTCCCCGAGCACCGCCCGCAGCGCCTCCACCACCGCCTGCCTTCCATGCCCCTCGACCAGCGCCTCGCCCGCGCCCGTTCGCAGGAGGGCGTCCACGGAAGGCAGGTCGCGTAGCGGGTTGGCCGTCATGCCCTCGATTGTAGGGTGTGTCTGTGGCGACGAGGCGTCCCCCGCTGTACTCGATGCAGACCGGTCCCCGCCGGCGACGGCGCCTGCCCGCCATATCGCCGCTGCGCGCGGTGCTCGTGATCCTGCTGGTCGCCCTTGTCGCGGCCGCCGCCGTCGTCGTCTGGCGGGTGCTGCCGCTGACCGATCGATCGGCCGGCGTGATCCCCCCGAGCGCGCTCACCGGTGTGGTGCCGCAGACGCCCGGGAACGGCACCGGCGGCGTGACGTCGCCGCTGCGGGCGGCCGGTGCCTCCACGCGCGCGCTGCCCGGTGTGCACGTCGCCGCCGGCATCGTCGTCGACGCCGGCTCCGGCCGCGTGCTATGGAGCCACCGTCCGCACGCGCACCGGCCGATCGCCAGCCTCACGAAGCTGATGACCGCCTTTCTGTCCGAGCGCGGCGGCATCAACCGGCGCTTCGTGGTGACACCCGCGATGACCGGCGAGACCGGTTACACCATCGGCCTGCGCGCGGGCAGCAAGGTCAGCGTGCATGACATGCTTGCGGCCATGCTGATCGCCTCGGCAAACGACGCCGCCGATGCGCTGGCGGTGCACACGGCCGGTACGCTGAAGGCGTTCGTCCACCAGATGAACCACGAGGCGCGGAAGCTGAAGCTGTCCGACACGCACTACTCGAACCCGAGCGGGATCGTCGACGCCGGCAACCACAGCTCGGCCTGGGACGTGGCCGACCTCTCGCGTCAGGTGCTGGCCGTGGCCGCGCTGCGACGCCTGGTCTCATCCAAGTTCTACCGCCCCGCCACGGGCGCGCCGTACGTGAACCGCAACGAGCTGCTGTGGACGTACCCCGGCGCCGGCGGCATCAAGACCGGCCAGACGACCCTGGCCGGGAACTG
>DATNEO010000057.1:0-2746 GCA_035553035.1 Gaiellales bacterium
AGGTAGCGCACGTCGAAGTCGAGCTGGAATCCGGACGTCGCTCCGCAGATCACGATCGTCCCGAACGTCTTGCACACGAACACGGAGGTGAAGAACGTCGCCGCGCCGACGTGCTCGAAGACGATGTCGGCGTCGGTCCCGCCCGTCACCTCGCGGATCGCCTTGCCAAACCGCTTGATCTCGTCGAAGTTGCGCTCGCCCGTGTCCGGGTCGGCGAGGGCGAAGTCGCGCCGGTCGATGACGGCCGCGGCGCCCAGCTCACGCACCAGGTCGACCTTGTCGTCGGAGGAGACGACGGCGATCGCGTTCGCCCCGTGCAGCGCGCACAGCTGGACGGCGAATGTGCCCAGGCCGCCGCCCGCGCCCCAGACCAGCACGTTGTCGCCGGGCCGGATCCGGGCCCGGTCGACGAGCATGCGGTAGGCCGTGAAGTAGGTGAGCCCGTACGAGGCCGCCTCCTCCCACGTCAGCCGCGGCGGCTTCGGCAGCAGCTGCTGGGCCTGGACGAGGCAGTGCTCGGCGAAGCTGCCCCAGTTCGACTCGTACGCCCAGATGCGCTGGCGCGAGCAGGCCATCGGATCGCGGCCGTTGCACTCGGCGCACTCGCCGCAGCTCTGGTTGCAGTGGATCACGACCTCGTCGCCGGCCTTCCAGCGGGTCACGCCCGGGCCAACCCGCTCGACGATGCCGGACGCATCGGAGCCGGCGATGTGGAAGTCGTACCCCGTGTAGCGGAAGATCGAGACCGGCAGCCCCATCGACGCCCACACGGCGTTGTAGTTGACGCCGGCTGCCATCACGCGCACCAGCACCTCGCCCGGCCCCGGCTCCGGCACCTCGATCTGCTCGAGCTGCATGGCATGCTCGGGATCGCCCAGCCGCTCGGGCCGGATCACCCACGCCCGCATCATCGCCGTCCCCGCCATCGCGGAATTCTACCGGTGACCAGCGGGCAGCGCGGCGGCACGCGCCGCGCTGTGGCGGTCGCGGGCCCGTTTGCGGCGCAGCTCGGAGGCGCCCTTGACGGCCAGCTGACCGCAGGCGGCATCGATGTCCTGACCGTGCGACCGGCGGTAGCTGGCCGAGATGCCGCGGCCCTCCAGGACGGCGGCGAACCCGGCCACGCGGGTTGACGACGATGCCCGGTAGCCGGAGCCGGTCGGGTTGTAGGCGATCAGGTTGACGTGGAACCCATCGCGTCCCAGCAGGTCGGCCAGCTGTTCGGCCAGCCGGTCGCTGTCGTTGATCCCGTCCAGCATCAGGTACTCGACGAAGATCCGCCGCCGGGTGGCGGCACGGTAGCTGCGGCAGGCGGCGATCAGCCGGGCCAGCGGGAACCGGCGGGTGACGGGCATCAGCTCCGTGCGCAGCCGGTCGTTGGGAGCGTGCAGCGACAGCGCCAGCTTCACCTGCAGCGGCTCGCTCGCCAGCCGCTCGATGCCGGGCACCCACCCGGCCGTCGAGATCGCGATCTGGCGCGCACCCAGGCCGAAGCCGGCCGGATCGTTGAGGGTGCGACAGGCCGCGAGCACCGCGTCGTAGTTCAGGAACGGCTCGCCCATGCCCATCATCACCACGTTCGACACCCGCTCGCCCTGGTCGCGGAGCATCGCAGCCAACACCGTCACCTGCTCGGCGATCTCGCCGGCGGCCAGGTTGCGGCCAAGGCCCATGCTGCCGGTGGCGCAGAAGGTGCATGCCAGCGGGCAGCCCGACTGCGACGAGACGCACACTGTGCGCCGGTTGCGATGGCTCATCGCGACCGCCTCGACCGGGAAGCCGTCGCGGCTGGTGAAGCGCAGCTTGATGGTGCCGTCGGCGGACCGCTGCGACTCGACCGTATCCAGCTGGCGCAGCGGCTCCGCATCGGCGAGACGGCGCCGGAGAGCGGTCGGCAACGGGGTCAGCTGCTCGTAGTCACCGGCCAGGCCCTTCATCACGCCCTCGTAGACCTGCTGCTGCCGGTACCGCGGCTCGCCCCACTCCTCCATCAGCGCGTTGACTCGTTCGAGATCCATGGGTGGTAGTGTGACTGAAAAGTATGAGCAAATAGCCACTGCCTCGGAGGTAACCTGTGCCCGCCAAGATGAAGACCGACAAGATCGCCGAAACGGTCACGCCGATCGCGACCAGAGTCGCGAACGATCCCGAGCTGCGCGACACCGCCATGTCGGTGCTCGACTCGGCCAAGACGGTGCTCGGCAAGGTGCAGAAGGACGGCGCACGCTCCGCGGCCGCCGACAAGAAGGTGCAGGACGAGGTTGTGCGCGCCGCCAAGGAGATCAAGAAGGGCATGGCCAAGGCAACGGCGCAGCCCAAGGCGTCCAAGAAGAAGAAGGCGGCCAAGGCCGCAGCCGCGGGCGCGGTTGCGGTGGGAGCCGTGGTGGTCGCGAAGAAGGCGCTGTCGAAGGATGAGGACGAGTTCGAGTACACGCCGTGAGCGATGAGTCGATCGACGTCCTGCTCAGGGAGGGCAGGACGTTCCCGCCGCCGCCGGGTTTCAGCGAGCGGGCTCTGATCGGCGACTCCTCGCTGTACGACCATGCCGAGCGCGACCTTGACGGGTTCTGGCTGGACCAGACGCGCCGGCTGGTGGGGTGGTTCCAGGAGCCGGAGACGGCGCTCGAATGGGAGCCGCCGCACTGCACCTGGTTTCGCGACGGCAGGCTGAACGCCTCCCACTCCTGCCTCGACCGCCATGTCGAGGCCGGGCGCGGCGACCGCATCGCCTACCACTTCGTGCCGG
>DATNEO010000058.1:0-32827 GCA_035553035.1 Gaiellales bacterium
CTACTCGGCCCGGCTGTGCCTGCTGACCGGCGAGCAGCTGGAGCTGATCGGGCTGGCGCTGACCGGCGGCACCCTGCTCTCCCGCGGCACCACGCAGCGGCTGCTGCTGGCGGCCTCGATCCCGACCGCGACCGAGCTGCCAGAGGAGGTCTACAACGAGCTGCTGTTCTCGGAGCGGCCGCGCACGGCGCACGTGCTCTCGCTGGAGGTGCGCGACGAGGCGCGCGGCGTGCTGCTGGCCGCCGGACCCGGCAACCTGTCGGGCAGCCAGCGGGCGGCGCTGCAGTCGCTCGCGACCAGCGTCTCGCTGGCACTCGAGGGCGCGGCGCTGACGGAGGATCTGCACCGCCGCGAGAGCGAGGCCCGCTTCAGCTCGCTGGTCGCGCGTTCGAGCGACCTGATCACCGTGGTCGCGGCCGATGGCACGGTGCTCTACCAGAGCCCGTCCATCGAGCGCGTGCTGGGATACGCCGCCGACGAGGTGATCGGCACCCGCTTCGACGACCTGATGGACGACCACGAGCGGGGGCGGCTGCTGGCGGTGCTGTCGTCCAAGACCAAGCAGCCCGACTCCGGTCCCGAGGCGATCGACTGCCGCCTGCGCCACCGCGACGGGCGCTGGCTCCAGTTCGAGGTGCTGCACACCAACCTGCTGGACGACGAGCACGTGCGCGGCATCGTGCTGAACAGCCGCGACGTCAGCGAGCGCAAGGCGTTCGAGGAGCAGCTGGCCCACCAGGCCTTCCACGATTCACTGACGATGCTGGCCAACCGCGCGCTGTTCGCCGACCGCGTCGAGCACGCGCTGGCCCGCGCCGGATCGCAGGGCACCGGCATCGCCGTCGTGTTTGGCGACCTGGACGACTTCAAGACCATCAACGATAGCCTCGGGCACGGCGCCGGCGACGAGGTGCTGGTCGAGGTCGCGCGCCGGCTGGCCGCGACGGTGCGCCCCGAGGACACAGCCGCCCGCTTCGGCGGTGACGAGTTCGCCGTGCTGCTGGAGGGGATCGTCACCGACGACGACGCCACCGAGGTGGCCGAGCGCGTGCTGGATGCGTTTCGCCGGCCGATCCAGCTGGCCGACGCCGAGGTATTCGTGCGCACCAGCATCGGCATCGCGATCACCCGCGACGGCGTCGAGTCCACTCCGTCCGAGCTGCTGCGGAACGCCGACGTGGCCATGTACATCGCAAAGCGCGACGGTAAGGGCGGCTACCGCGTGTTCGAGGAGTCGATGCACGCCGAGGCGCTCGAGCGCCTGGAGCTGCGCGCCGACCTGCAGCGCGCCATCGACTCCGACCAGTTCGCGCTCGTCTACCAGCCGGTGGTGCGGCTGGACGACATGACCGTGTCCGGCGTCGAGGCACTGCTGCGATGGCGCCACCCCACGCGCGGCGTGATCGCCCCGGCCCAGTTCATCCCCGCCGCCGAGGACATGGGCCTGATCGTGCCGATCGGGCAGTGGGTGCTGCGCGAGGCCTTCGCCCAGGCCGTGGAGCTGCAGACGCGGTTCCCGTCCGACCCGCAGCTGACGATGGCCGTGAACCTGTCGCCGCGCCAGCTCAACCAGGGCGACATCGTCGGCGACGTGCGTCGCGCGATCCGCGACAGCGGCATCGACCCGTCCACGGTCGTGCTCGAGATCACGGAGAGCCTGATGATGACCGACGCCGACCTCGCCATCAAGCGGCTCGAGGAGATGAAGGGCCTGGGCGTGCGGCTGGCAATGGACGACTTCGGCACGGGCTACTCGTCGCTCAGCTACCTGAGCCGTTTCCCGGTCGACATCCTGAAGATGGACCGCTCGTTCCTGGAAGCCGAGTCGGACGCCGACAGCGGCCTGGCGGCGGCGGTGGTGGCGCTGGGCGAGACGCTCGACATGCAGGTCGTCGCCGAGGGCATCGAGCTGACCACCCAGATGACGTCGTTGCGCCAGCTCGGCTGCGAGCTCGGCCAGGGCTTCCTGTTCGCACGCCCGATGGGCATCGAGTCCATCTCCAACTACCTCGACGACGCCAGGGGCGGCAGCTCCGTCCTGCGCCTGCCGCCGCCTGCGCGGGACGCGCAGGACGAGGCGCAGAGCGATGCAGCATAGTTATGACTCGTTCGACCGCCCGGGCGGCTTCACCCGAGTAAACCTGGTGGCGCCTCTGCGCCACCGCGACTTCGCGCTGTTGTGGGGCGGGCAGACCGGCTCGCTGATCGGCGACGGTGTGTTCCTGGTCGCGATGGCGTGGCAGGTGTACGCGCTCTCGAACGCGCCCACCGCGCTCTCGATGGTGGGCATCGCGATGACGGTGCCCACCATCGTGCTGCTGCTGATCGGCGGCGTGGTCACCGACCGCTTCGACCGCCGCCGGGTGTTGCTTGCGGCTGACGTCGTGCGCGGGGTTGCCGTCGGGCTGATGGCGGTGCTGTCGCTGACCGGCACGCTCGAACTCTGGCACATGTTCGGCCTGGTCGCCCTCTACGGCGCCGGCACCGCGTTCTTCGGTCCCGCGTTCGACGCGATCGTGCCCGACCTGCTGCCGGAGTCGGAGCTGGCCCAGGCGAACTCGCTCGACCAGTTCATGCGCCCGATCTGCTTCCGGCTGGCCGGGCCCGCCCTGGGCGGCTGGCTGGTGGCGGGGCTTGGGGTGGGTACGGCCTTTGCGGTCGACACGGCGTCGTTCGCGCTGTCGGCGGCGATGGTGCTGGCGATGTCGTCGCGCCAGTCGCACGCGAGCGGCGGCCACTCGGTCGCGGCCGACCTGCGGCAGGGCTTCCGGTTCGTACGGGGCAACGTGTGGCTGTGGGGCACGCTGGTGTCGGCCGCGATCGCCTACTTCCTGTTCCTGGGGCCGGTCGAGGTGCTGCTCCCCTACGTCGTCAAGAACAGCCTGCACGGCAGCGCCGCGGCGCTGGGCCTGGTGTTCGCGGCCGGCGGCCTCGGGTCGGTGGGCGCGGCGCTGGTGATGAGCCACGTCGGCCAGCCGCGCCGCAGCATCACGGTCATCTACGCCACCTGGACGCTGGCCACGCTGGCGGTTGCCGGGTACGGGCTGGCCAACTCGGCCTGGCAGCTGATGTTCGCAAGCTTCGCGTTCAACGCGCTGGAGACGGCCGGCACCATCGTGTGGATGACGCTCAAGCAGCGCGAGGTGCCGGCGGCGATGCTGGGGCGCGTGTCCAGCCTGGACTGGCTGATCTCGATCGGCCTGCTGCCGATCTCGTTCGCGGTGACGGGCCCGGTGGCGGCTGCGATCGGCGCTCAGACGGCGCTGGTGGTGGCCGGCGCGGCGGGCGCCGTCGTGACGGTATCGGCGCTGCTCCTGCCGGGGATGTTCGCCGTCCAGCACCCCGCCGCCGACGCTACGCGGCTGCCCGAGTCCGATCGTACGACCCAGCCGCAGAAGCGCGGGTCCAAGGCGGCCTGACCCGTACCGCTGCCGTCATGCCGCTCCGGTACCCTGGCGTGGTCTGGCGGAACACGGGAACGAGAAGGAGCGGGGATGCGACGTATTCTGGGACGAGCGGCTGCGCTCGCACTGATCGCAGGTTTGTGCGCGACCATCCCCACCGCCGGCGCGTCCTCGCGCGCGCACACGGCGCCCGCGCTGACGCTTCCCGCGCACCCCGACGGCCTGTCACGGGCGCTCGCGTCCGGCCGCATCACTCCCGCCAAGGAGGCGCTGCTGCGCGCCCAGGCGCTGTTCCGCCCCGCCCCGGTGGCCGCCCGCTACGGCCCGCTGGCACCTCCCGCCGGCCGGGACGCGACCATGGTCCTGCGCGACCTGGCCCTGCGCCTCGGCAGCCTGTCGGCCGCCGACCGCAAGGCCGCCCACGGCATCCTGGCACGGCCCGCGACCGATGCACCGACGGTTCCCGGCGCATGGCAGGATGGCGAGGATCCGCACTCTCCCGAGTGCGGGACGACCGTCTGTGTCCACTGGGCCGCGCCCGGCAATGATGCACCGGCGGCCACCGACGCCGACCTGAACACGTACCCGGATTGGGTCGACGCCGCCTTGGCGACCGCGGAGCAAGTCTGGGATGTCGAGGTGACCACCATGGGCTACCGGGCGCCGCTCTCCGATCTGAGCTCCTCCGACCACGGACCCGACGGAAAGCTCGACATCTACATCAGCAACCTCGGCAACGATGGTCTGTACGGCTACTGCACGAGCGACGACCCCGGCCTGAACACGCCGGGCACATTCACCGGGTCCGCCTACTGCGTGGTCGACAACAACTACACGGAGCGGATCTTCCGGAACCACACCCCGATTCAGAACCTGAAGGTGACCCTCGCCCACGAGTTCTTCCACGCGGTGCAGTTCGCGTACGACATCGGCGAGGACACCTGGCTGATGGAGGGCACGGCCACCTGGATGGAGGATCAGGTCTACGACGCGATCAACGACAACCGCCAGTACCTCCAGAACAGCCCGCTGAAGTACCCCTGGATTCCACTCGACCACAGCGCCAACTGCTGCTTCCAGTACGGCTCGTGGATCTGGTTCCGGTTCCTGAGCGAGACGATGGGCCCCGGGGTGATCCAGGAGATCTGGAATCGGGCCGCCGCCGCGCCCGGCGGGCCGGACGACTACTCGACCCAGGCCATCAGCCACGTGCTGGCGGCCCACGGTACCACGTTCCGAAAGAAGCTCGCATCGTTTGCGGTGTGGAACAAGATCTCGCGGCAGCGCTACTCCGAGGGCAAGGCCGGCCGCTACCCGACGCCGGTCGGCTCGGGCAGCTTCGCGCTCGGTGCCAAGAACACCAGCACCGGCTGGCTGGCGGTGAAGCTGAAGCACATGAGCAGCATCTACGTGACGTTCAAGCCGGGCAGGAGCGACGGCCCCCGCGCCCACCTGACGGTGCAGTTCGACGGGCCACGCTACGGCTTTGGCCCCGAGGGCCGGCTGATGGTGTTCTCCAGGTCAGGCGCCGTCACCGTGAAGAGCTACAAACTGAACCGGAGCGGTGACGGCTCGCTTCGCGTCGGGTTCGGCCGCGGCCACGTCTCCAGGGTGGTGCTGATCGAGACCAACGCCAGCACTCACTTCACCTGCTGGCGGGGCACGCAGTATTCGTGCACCGGCTCGCCGCGCGACGACGGCCGCGTGTACCAGTTCCGGGCGCGCATCAGCTAGTTCACCCATCGCTTCAGGATCAATCCATTGTCTTCATGGATTAGTTGAGTCCCGTGCGCGAGGATCCGCAGATGAGCGCATCCAGCCATGGTCCGCTGTCCGGCCTGGTCGTCCTCGACCTGGCCACCATCTTCGCCGGCCCGGCCGCGTGCCGTCACCTGGCCGACTTCGGCGCAGACGTGATCAAGGTGGAGCGGCCGCAGGCCGGTGACGGCGCCCGCCATCTGGGCGAGTGCGACGGAGACGACAGCTTCTACTGGCGCCAGGTTGGCCGGAACAAGCGGCCGATCGAGATCGATCTGAAGTCGCCCCAAGGCCGGGAGGTGCTGCTGCGACTGGTTCGCGACGCCGACGTGCTGGTCGAGAACTTCCGGCCCGGGACGCTGGAGCGGCTGGCTCTCGACCCGGAGACGGTGCTGCTGGCGGAGAACCCGGGCCTGGTGGTGCTGCGGGTGACGGGCTACGGGCAGACCGGTCCCTACGCCGATCGCGCCGGGTTCGGCACCATGGCCGAGGGCATGTCCACGCTAGCGCATACCACCGGCCAGCCGGACGGCCCGCCCACCCTTCCGCCGATCGCTCTGGCCGACGAGGTAACCGGCATGCGCGGCGCGTTCGCGGTGCTGGCAGCGCTCCGCCACCGCGACCTGACCGGCGACGGCCAGGTGATCGACATCAGCCTGCTGGAGTCGCTGGTGGACATGGTCGGACCGGGGCCGGCCATCTACCACCGCACCGGCCAGTCCGACGGGCGGATCGGATCGCGGCTGTGCTTCTCAGCGCCGCGCAACATCTATCAGTGCAGCGACGGCTACATCGTGCTGTCCGGCTCGGCCAACCAGGTGGCACTGCGGGTGTTCGACGCGATCGGCCGCTGCGACCTGCGCACCGACCCCCGCTTCACGACCGGCCGGGCCCGCATCGAGCACGTCGAACAGCTGGACGCGATCATCACGGAGTGGACGGTGCGGCATACGGTCGAGCAGGCGATCGAGACGATTGCAGCCGCCGGTGCCGCGGTGGGGCCGGTCTACGACGCGGAGGCGCTGGTGCGCGACCGCCACGTGCGGGAGCGGGGCTGTTTCGTGGAGGTCGAGAGCCCGGCCGGCAACGACCCGATCCTGCAGCTGGACGTGCACCCGCGCATGTCGCTGACGCCGGGACGGATCCGCCACGCCGGCCTCGAGCCGGGAGCCAGCACCGACGAAGTGCTGGCCGAGCTCGGCTACGACGCCGAGCAGATCGCGGCCCTGCGGGCGCAGGGCGCGGTGGGCGGCGCGGCGGCACCGGTCGTCGCCGTGGCCTAGCTGGATTGACCACACACCTGCGAGACGGCTGACGTTGTCCGGGCCTCCCGCGAGCCTTGTGGATGTCGATGTCCATAGGTCGCAGAGGAGGCCCGGATGATGGAGGGTACGCAGCAGCCCCGTCGGATGCGGTTTTCGTGGGGGTCGCGGTGTCGGATCGTGGTGTTGATCGAGTCGGGGATGAGTCCGCCGGATGCGGCGGCTCGGTGTGGGGCGAGCCGGGCGACGGGGTATCGGGTGTGGCGTCGCTATCGGGACGGTGGTTGGGCGGCGTTGCGTGATCGTGCGTCGACGCCGCGGCGCCAGCCGCGGCGCTTGTCGGTGGGTGAGGAGCGGGAGATGATCGCGCTGCGGCAGCGGACGCTGGCGGGGCCGGTGGTGATCGCTGCGATCACTGGGCGGCCGGCATCGACGGTCGGGAAGGTCCTGCGGCGGTGGGGCTGCTCGCGGCTGCCCAAGCCCGAGCGCGATCCGGTTCGTCGCTACGAGCGGGAGCGGCCGGGCGAGCTCTTGCACGTGGACACGAAAAAGCTTGGCCGTTTCCAGGCGGTCGGCAAGCGCATCCTGAAAGATCCGGCGAAGCGAAACCGGCACGTCGGCTGGCAGCATCTGCACATCGCTATCGACGATCACACGCGGCTGGCCTACGCCGAAGTCCTGGCCGGCCAAGACAAGCAGCCTGCGCCGCATTCCTCCGCCGCGCCGTGGCTGGTACGCCCAGCAAGGCATCCAGATCGAACGCGTCTTGTCAGACAACGCCAAGGCCTACCACTCGCGGCTCTGGCAGGACACCTGCGCCCAGCTCGACATCGCCCGCCGCTACACGCGGCCCTACACGCCCAGGACCAACGGTAAAGCCGAAGCGCTGATCAAAACCATGCTCAGAGAATGGGCCTACCGCTACGCCTACCCATCCTCACACCACCGCACCAAAGCCCTCTCAGGCTGGACACGCTGGTATAACCAGCGAAGACCACACGGCTCACTCGGCGGCAAGCCACCGATCAGCCGCGTCTCACACCTCCGTGGTCAGTACACCTAGGCCAGCGCCGCCCCCACCTCGAGCGCGATCTCGACCAGCGCGGCCACGTCGGCGTCGCTGGTGCGGAAGTTGACGATGCAGGGCCGCAGGAACACGCGGCCGTCGATGGCGGCCGGCGCGACGTAGACGCGGGCGTCGCGCTGCAGCTCGACGGACAGCCGCGCGTTGTGGGCGTCCAGGTCGGCGACGCCGGCGGGGACGTGCCGGAACGGCACGATCGAGAGCTGCGGCGGCCCCAGCGCCTCCAGATCCGGCTGAGCGGTGACCAGCTCATGCAGCAGCGCGGCCTGGCGCAGGTTGCGCCGCACCGCGCGGCGGAATGCCTCCGCGCCGTGCACACGGAACGCCAGCCACAGCTTCAGTGCGCGGAACGGGCGCGAGTACTCGAGCGTGACGTCGACGGCGTGCGGCTCGTGGCGCTCATGCGGCAGGTAGCCCTCGTCATGCGCGAACGAGTGATGCAGATCCTCGCGCTTTCGCACCAGGATCACGCCGCAGGCCTTCGGTAGGTAGAGCCACTTGTGGGCGTCGAGCGACACCGAGTCGGCCTGGTCGAGCCCCGCAAACAGGGCGCCTGTCTCGGGCAGGCAGGCGGCCGCCAGCCCGTAGGCGCCGTCCACGTGCAGCCATACCCCGCGCTCGCGGCAGAGAGCGGCCAGGGGCGCGATCGGATCGACCGCGCCGGTCAGCGTGGTGCCGGCCGTCGCGATCACGGCGACCGGCGTGACGCCCGCGGCACGGTCGCGGTCGAGCGCCTCGGCCACCTCGCCCGGCACCATGCGGCGATCGGCGTCGAGCCCGATCGGCCGCACGTTCGCGGCGCCGATGCCGAGCAGCTCGGCTGCGCGCATCACCGAGTAGTGAGCCTCAGCCGAGCAGTAGACCGCCGCCCGGAGGCCGCCCATGCCCGCAGCACGCGCGCCCGGCAGCGCCCGCTCGCGGGCGGCGGCCAGGGCGGTCAGATTGCTGATGGTGCCGCCGCTCGTGAACGCGCCGCCGCCGACGGGGTAGCCGACCAGCTCCCCGACCCAGCGCACGGCCTGCTCCTCGATGTCGGACGCGGCACCGGCGTAGACCGCCAGGTTGGCATCGAAGCAGGAGGCAAGCGCGTCGGCGACGACGCCGATCGGCAACCCGGACGACCCCACGAATGCGAAGTAGCGAGGGCGGGGCTGGGCGATGCTCTCGTCGAGGATCTGGGCGGCCTCCTCGAGTGCGCGAGTGACGGGCTCAGGCGTGTCGGGCAGGGGCTCGCGCAGCACCGCGCGCAGGTCGTCGTCGACGATGGGCTGTCCCGGCCGGGCCTGGTCGAAGCTGTTCCAGGCCTGGCTGATCAGCGACACCGCGCGCTGCAGCACCTCCTCCCGAGGCGCGTCCAGCTGCAGTTCGGGGGCATCGCCGACCGCGCTCATGCGTGCACTGTAGTCAGGCGGCCGGCGGCCGGAAGCTGCGCTGGCCCTGCACCAGGATGCGCCCGTCGAGCGGACGCCAGAGCAGCTCTTGGGTCTCGTCATGGTCGTCGAAGCGACACAGCACCAGCGTCCGCGGGCCGACGCTTCCGACCAGCTCCGCCGACCGCAGGCCGTCGACGCGCGGCGCGGCACCGACGCGTCCGGCCGCGAAATCCGGCGTCCACAGCGCCCTGACGGCGGCCGCGTCATGAGCGTTGAGCGCGTCGACGTAGTTCAGCGCCGCGTCCTGGGCGGCCAGCTTGGTGGCCAGGCGTGCCAGCCGGCCGGTATCGCCGGCCGCCTCCAGCGCCGCGCGGTCGATCAGCGTGAACAGGCGCTCGTCCTCGGCCAGCGGAGGCGCGGCCGGCGTCCACTGCTGCTCGACAACGTAGGCCGGATAGGCGGCGCCCGGCGTGGTGGCATGCAGCATCGTGTGACGGCCCAGCAGGCCGAGCGGGCGTGCGGCAACGGCGTGCTCGGCAAGTGGAGCCAGCTCCTCGGCCGCAGCGCGCAGCCACAGCTCGCCCGTGGTGAGGGCACGCAGGGCATCCATGTCGTGCGCGACCAGCGCGTCGCAGACGGCCTCGGTCCCGGCCCACAACGCGCGATCGTCGACGCCCTGCACCGCGGCAGGATCGCACATGTCGATTTCGGCACGCGCCCGTTCGTCATAGGATCGATGCGGCGACCCACGCCGCCAACGAACGAATGGAGGAAGCGGTGCAGTATGTGCTCTTGATCTACGGGGATCCGGCCGCTGCCGAGGAGATGTCCGAGGAGGACGGCCGCGCCATGATGGCCGAGTACTTCGAGTACACCGAGGGGCTGCGCCGATCGGGTGCGTACGTCTCGGGCGAGCCACTGGAGTCGGCGCAGACGGCGACCACGGTGCGGCAGCGTGACGGCCAGCAGGTGATCAGCGACGGGCCGTTCGCGGAGACGCGCGAGGTGCTGGGCGGGTTCTACGTGCTCGAGTGCGACTCGCTCGACCAGGCGCTGGAGCATGCCGGACGCTGCCCGGGGGCCCGCTACGGCTCGATCGAAGTGCGGCCCGTGATGGTGATGCCGGCCACGGCGTGACCTCGCAGGCGGCGGCAGTCGACCGGGTGTTCCGGTCAGAGTTCGGGCGTGCCGTCGCGCTGCTTGCCCGCGTCCTCGGCGACATCGGACTCGCCGAGGACGCGGTCCAGGATGCGTACCTGGCTGCGCTGCGCCGCTGGCCGGCCGACGGGGTTCCCGACAATCCACGGGCGTGGATCGTGGCGGTGGCGCGGAACAGGGCGATCGACCGGCTGCGGCGAGACCGGGTGCTGGAACGGCACACGGAGGAGCTGACTCGGCGGGCGGAGGACGAGATGAAGCGGTACGACGAGAGCGCGGACGACGACACCATCCCCGACGAGCGGCTGCGGCTGATCTTCACGTGCTGCCACCCGGCGCTGGCGACCGAGGCGCAGGTGGCGCTGACGTTGCGGCTGGTGGCGGGGCTGACGGTGCCGGAGATCGCGCGGGCGTTGCTGGCGGCGGAACCGACGATCGCCCAGCGCCTGGTGCGGGCCAAGCACAAGGTACGGGCGGCCGGGATCCCGGTGCGGGTGCCGCCCGACGATCAGCTGACGGATCGGCTGGCGAGCACGCTGGCGGTGGTCTACCTGATCTTCAACGAGGGGTACGTGGCAACGTCGGGGCCGCAGCTGCGGCGGGACGACCTGGCGGGCGAGGCGATCAGGTTGGGGCGGGTGATCAGCACGCTGATGCCGGATGAGCCAGAGGCGGCCGGGCTGCTGGCGCTGATGCTGCTGCAGCACTCGCGGCGCGATGCCCGCACCGACGCCGCCGGCGAGGTGGTGCTGATCGGCAGGCAGGACCGGTCGCAGTGGCACCGCGACGAGATCGCGGAGGGGATCGCGCTGACGGAGCGGGCGTTGCGCATGACGCGCACGCCCGGGCGCTACGCGCTGGAGGCGGCGATCGCGGCGGTGCACGCCCAGGCGGCAACCGCGGAGGACACCGACTGGTGGCAGATCGCGGCGCTGTACGAGATGCTGCTGAGGGTGTCGCCATCCCCGATGGCGGCGCTCAGCCGGTCGGTCGCCGTGTCGATGGCGCAAGGCCCGGCAGCCGGTCTGGCGCTGGCCGACTCGATCGCCGCCGAGGGCTCGCTCGCCCACAGCCACCTGCTGCACGCGACCCGGGCCGACATGCTGGGCAGGCTGGGACGCTCACAGGAGGCGGCCGCGGCCTACCGCACCGCGATCGATCAGGCCGGCAACGAGGCCGAGCGCCGGTTGCTGCAGCGGAAGCTGGCCGACCTGCCCGAGCCGTCACAACCGCGCACGAACGGGTAACGCCCCGCCCGGCCGGCGCGTGCAGATCCGGCCTGTGCGTGACTCCGGCAAGGTTGCAACGACCTGTCACATCCAGCCCCGCTGCGCGGCCGCGAAGCAGCCCGGCCGTGACAGCTTCCCCCGGCGCGCCCGGGTGGCGCGCCGCGAGCGCCAACGTGCCGGTGACGACCTCACACGCGCCGCGCACGGACTCCCGCGCGCAACACCCGCGCCTGGCACCGGTGTTGCCAACGGCGGAGCAACGACCCGTGACGGCGAGGTGACGGCTACCAGCCGGAGGCGGTGTGAATCCCGATCACGCGGCCCTGGGGCACCAGCGCGTCCGCATCGAGGCCGCCGAAGGCGCCGCGGTGGAAGATCAGGGGCTGGCCGCCCGACCCCTCGAAGTCGATCACCTCGCCCACGACCAGGTCGTGGTCGCCGGCCACGTGCGTGCCGTACACCTCGCAGCGCAGGATCGCAAGCGCGTGGCGCACGACCACGAAGCCGTGTGGGTCCTGCACGGTGTAGCCCTCCGGAAACGGCGCCCCCGGCTTCGCGAACGCCAGAGCAACGTCGCGCTGGTTGCGGTGCAGCACGTTGACCGTGAACCGGTTCGACGACTTGACCGCCTCCAGCGTCCGCGTGGCGTGGGCAAGCGACACCAGCACCAGCAGCGGATCCAGCGAAACCGACGTGAACGAGTTCAGCGTCATGCCCGCAGGCTGGCCCTGGGCGTGCGTCGTCACCACGGTCACGCCGGTCGCGAACGCACCCACGCATTCGCGGAAATCGAGCCGCAGTTCGCCTGAGATGCTCATTCGGCCGTACAGTATCCACCGCGGCGTCGCCTGTCAGCGCCCGCGGGGAAGAGAGGACACCTCATCATTCTGATCAGCCTCACCGGCGTGTCGAAGACTTTCGGTGCCCGTACCATCCTGCGCGGCCTCGATTTCGAGGTCGACGAGCGCGCCCGCGTGGGCGTGATCGGCCCGAACGGCGGTGGCAAGTCCACGATGCTGCGCCTGCTTGCCGGCAGCGAACAGGTGGACGCAGGCAACGTCGCCCGCCGCCGTGAGCTGGTGACCGCCTTCCTGCCCCAGCAGGTCGCGCCCGAGGAGCGTACCCCGCGCCAGATCGTGCGCGGCGCCAGGCCCGAGATCGCGCGGATCGAGCGGGAGCTGTCCGATTGCGCCGCCCGCCTGGGCGAGCCCGACGTGATCGCCGACCTCGACCTGATGAGCCGCGTGCTCCGGCGCCAGGAGCGCCTGCTGGACGAGCTCGACCGGGCCGGCGGCCACGTCTTCGAGGGCCGCATCGAGACGCTGCTGCTCGAGCTCGGCCTGCGCCCGGAACAATTCGACGAGACCTCGGCCGTGCTCTCCGGCGGCCAGCGCAAGCTGGTGGCCCTGGCCGCCTGCCTCGCCCGGGACCCGGACGTGCTGCTGCTGGACGAGCCCGAGACGCACCTCGATGCCGAGCGCCGCAGCGACCTGGAGCGGCTGGTGCGCCGCTTCGACGGCGCCGTGGTGATGGTCAGCCACGACCGTTACCTGCTGGACGAGACCGTCACCACCATCGCCGAGCTGGACGGCGGCGCCATCACGCTCTGGCCCGGCAACTACTCCGCCTACGCCGTCTCCCGCGAGCTCGCCCTGCAGCGCCAGGAGCATCACTACCAGACCCAGCAGAAGGAGATCGCGCGGCTGGAGGAGATGATCCGCCGCTTCAAGCAGTGGTTCAACCAGGGTGACAACGAGCGCTTCATCGTCGCCGCGCGGGTCAAGCAGCGCCAGATCGACACCATGGACAAGGTCGAGCGGCCGGTGCTGGAGCGACGCAAGATGGGCCTGCGCCTGCGCAGCGAGCGCCGCGGCGGCCAGCGCGTGGTCGAGCTGCGCAACGTGGACGCCGCCTACGACGGCGACCCGATCCTGCGCGATGTCTCGCTGACGGTGATGCGCGGCGAGCGGGTCGGCATCATCGGCGCCAACGGCTCCGGCAAGAGCGTGCTCACCCGCCTCATCACCGGCGAGCTGGAGCCGGCCTCCGGCGAGCGCTGGATCGGCCCCTCGATCGAGCTGGGGACGCTCGTCCAGGAGCACCACCCCGCCCTCGGCGCCGCCACCCCGATCGAGGCCGTGCGCCTGCAGCGCCCCTGCACCGAGGGCGAGGCCGTGCACGCCTTGATGCGTTTTCTGTTCACCTACGAGCAGGTGCGCCAGTCGGTCGAGAGGCTGTCGGGTGGCGAGCGCACCCGCCTGGAGCTGCTGCTGCTGATGCGCGGCGGCGCCAACTGCCTGGTGCTGGACGAGCCGACCAACCACCTCGACATCGACTCGGTGGAGGCGCTCGAGGGCGCCCTCGAGAGCTACGACGGCACTGCCGTCTTCGTCTCGCACGACCGCTACTTCCTCGACCGCATCTCCGACCGCATCCTCGAGGTTCGCGACGGCCGCGTGTACAGCTCGGAGGGCGGCTACAGCGCCTGGTACGCACGCCACAAGAGCAGCGTGGCCGCATGAGGACCGCGCCCCGCCGCCCGCGCACGATCCAGGAGCGCCGCGACATCGCCCGCCGCCGCGTCCGCCGCGAGCGGCAGGTCGCCGCCGGCGTTACGCTCGGCTGCGTCGTCGTCGTGGGGGCCGTCTTCGCGCTCAGCCAGGGCGGCTCGGGGATCGACACCAGCGCTGCCGAGCACGGCTCGTCCAAGGCCGCTCCGCCCCCGCAGGAGCCGCGCGGCGGCCGCACGCTGCTGCCGGACTACCGGGTCGTCGCCTACTACGGCGCGCCGCAGGACCCCGGACTCGGCCAGCTCGGCATCGGCACCCCCCACTCGGCCACCGCCAAGCTGCTGACGCAGGCCGCCCCATACGCCCGCCCCGGCCGCCCGGTGATGCCGGCTCTCGAGCTGATCGCAACCCTGGTCACGGCCGCACCCGGCGACGACGGCAAGTACCGCTACCGGCAGAGCGGCAACCTGATCGACCGCTACCTGGCCGAGGCGCGCCGGGCCAAGGCGCTACTGATCCTCGACATCCAGCCGGGCCGGGCACGGTTCATGGACGAGGTGCGCGCCTATCAGCCGTACCTGCGCGAGCCGGACGTGGGGTTGGCACTCGACCCGGAATGGAGCATGCGCAGGCACCAGATCCCGGGCCAGGTGATCGGCTCGACCGAGGCATCGATCGTGAACCAGGCCGGCGCGTACCTGTCGGCCCTGGTCAAGCGCTACGACCTGCCCCAGAAGCTGTTGATCGTGCACCAGTTCACACCCGGCATGATCCAGCACCGGCGCACCCTGGTCGAGCATCCCGGTGTCGCCCTCGTGATCAACATCGACGGGTTCGGAAACCCGCCCAACAAGATCTCCAAGTATGACCTCTTCGCCAAGCGCCACCCGCCCTGGTACAACGGCTTCAAGCTGTTCTACCACGAGGACACCCACATGATGTCGCCGCGCGCGGTGATGCACCTGCACCCGCGCCCGAACGTGATCATCTACGAGTAGCGCGTCAGGCGGTGGCGGCGAACGGGTGCCGCGCGATCTCGGCGCAGACCTCCGCGGCGAGGTCGATGAACGAGCGGGCCGCGGCTGACTGCACGCGGTCGCGGTGCCAGGCGATGCCGATCAGGCGAGGCGGCAGCTTGCCGCTCATGTCGACGGCGCGGGTGCGCGGATCGGCCAGGTCGACCGCCAGCGCCGGCATCAGCGCAACCCCTACTCCGGCCGCCACCATCCCCTGCATGGTGCCGTTGTCGTCGGACCGGAACACGATCTCCGGGGTACTGCCGCGCAGGCGCAGCTGCTCCTCGACCTGGTGCGACGACGTGCAGGTGCGGTAGCTGATCAGCGGCAGGTCGCCGACCTCGCGCAGCGACGGGGGCTGTCCCGCCGCCAGCGGCGATCCGGCCTTCACGACCAGCATGTGAGGATCGCGCAGGATCTCGATCGCCTCGAACGGGCCGTCCGGCAGCGGCAGCTGGATGAAGGTGAGGTCGAGGTCGCCAGTCTCGACCTGCCGCACCAGCGCGCCGTCCTCGCTCTCGGACAGCTGCACGTCGACGTGCGGATGCGCGACCGAGAACCGCAGCATCACCTCGGGCAGCACCCGCGCGCCCACGCTCTGGTATGTGCCGACGCGCAGCGAGCCGGCGTTTCCCTCGTGCAACGCCGCCAGGTCGGCCTGGGCCGCCCGCAGGCGCGCCACGATCCCGTCGGCGTGGCGCAGCAGCACGGTCCCCGCCTCGGTGATCGACACCGGGCGGGGGCCGCCCGGCCGCTCGACCAGACGGTCGCCGACCAGGCGCTCGAGCGTCGCGATCTGCTGGCTGACGGCCGACTGCGTGTAGCCCAGCCGGATCGCGGCGCGGCCGAAGCTGCCCTCCTCCGCCACCGCCTGCAGGGCCGCCAGGTGCCGCAGTTCGACTCCCAGCCAACTATCAGGTTCCATGATCGACTTCCCGTCCGGTGGGTGTATGTGAGATCGCCGGGCGCATGAACAGGCCCTTCCGAGCGAAATATTCCATAAGCATAGCTAATCATATACACCGATTAGTGGATTTGAGCGAATCGTCGCCAGGGCCGATACTTCAGGTATGGCAACGCTCATGATCATCTTCATCCTGGCGGTTGGCCCGCTGGCGCTGCTGTACGGCGTCGACTCGCGGCCCAACGACACCCGGGACACGCGACGCTGGCTGTAGACGGCTGACCTCTAGTCGCCGCGCAGCTCGGAGTCGAGGCGCGCGCCCAGCTCGGCCACCACGTTGAGCACGGCGTCGATGTCGTCGGCCTCGGTGCGGTGGTTGACGATGCACGCCCGCAGCACGAACCGCTCGCCCAGCAGCGCGTTCGAGATGTAGACGCGGCCGTCCAGCTGCAGCTCGGTCATGATCCGCTCGTTCAGCCGTGACAGGTACACGGCGTCAAGGCCCGGCTCCGGCACGTAGGCGAAGCAGCAGATCGAGAGGCCCACGGGAACGGCCAGCTGGAACCGGTCGCGCTCCTGTACGCGTGCCGCCATGTAGCGCGCCAGCGCCGCGTCGTGCGAGATGCGGGCGCCGTAGGCATGGTGGCCGTGCGCGAGCAGCGACACCCACAGCTTGAGGGCCTGGAAGCCGCGGCTGTATTGCGGACCCAGCTCGCCCAGGCTGACCCCGGCGCCGGTGCGCTCACGGTCCTGCCACACGTACGATGCGTGCACCTGGTAGGCGTCCACCAGATGCTGCGGGTCGCGCACGAGCACGCAGCCGGCCGACTGCGCGATGTAGAGCCACTTGTGCGGGTCGAACGCGATCGAGTCGGCGCGCTCGATCCCGGCCAGCAGCGGTCGCAGGTCGTCGGCCAGCACCGCCGGGCCGCCGTAGGCCGCGTCGACGTGCATCCAGACCTGCTCCTGGGCACAGACCTCGGCCACCTCCGCCAGCGGGTCGATGGTACCGGTGGACGTCGTCCCCGCGGTGGCCACCACCGCCATCGGCCGCAGACCGGCCGCGCGGTCGGCGCGTATCTGCTCGCGCAGCGCGCCGGTCATCATCCGCAGCCGGTCGTCGACCGGGAGCCTGCGCACGGCGGCGGTACCCAGCCCCAGCGCGTCCGCCGCCCGGTCGGTGACGACGTGCGTCTCGTCGGTCGCGTAGATCACCAGCGGAGGGCCCGCGGCCATGCCGTCGCGGCGCGTGTTCCACCCCGCCATGTGGTCGCGCGCCGCCTTCAGCCCGACCATGTTGGCCATCGCGCCACCCGACACCAGCAGGCCCGCCGCCTCATCGCCCATGCCGAACCGGGCGGCGAACCACCGCACCAGGTTCTGCTCGATCTCGCTGGCCGAAGGCGAGAGCTGCCACCCGCCCACGTTCATGTTGACGCCGGACGCCAGCATGTCGACCACTGCGCCGGGCACGGTGCCGCTGCCGGTCACGTAGGCGAGGAACCGCGGGTGACCGCACTGGACGCCCCACTCGATCAGCACGTCCCGCAGGTGGGCGATCAGTTCGTCGTCGCTCATGCCGTGCTCCGGCACCGGCCGCACCACCGCCGCACGCACCGCCGCGGCCGGCGCGTAGCGGGAGATCGGCATGTCGTCGAGGCCGTCCAGGAACTCGGCGTAAAGCCCGACGGCGCGATCGGCCAGCGAGCGCATCCGGGCCGAGTCCCAGTCGAGGTCGGATACCGGCGCGGGGGGCTGGGCCTGTTGTGTCACGGACATGCGCGTCAGTATCGCATCGCCCCGTACACTGAGAGAACCGTGAAGCGCACCATCGAACGCGAGATCAAGCTGCGGGCCGGCGCCGGGTTCGCGCTGCCTCGCGAGCTGGGCGATCCGCTGGCCCCGCGGAGCTTCTCCTCGACCTATCACGACACCTCTGACCATCGCCTGGCGGCGTCGGGGTTCACCCTCCGCTACCGGGCCGAGCACGGCTCTGGCGCCTGGCAGCTGAAGCTGCCGCGCAACGGTGACCGGCTGGAGCTCGAACTGCCGGGCTCGCCGGAGTCGGTGCCGCCACCGTTCGGAGACCTGCTGGCGGCGACCACGCGCGGCCGGCCGCTGGCTCCGGTGGCGACGCTCGATACGACCCGGCAGGGGATAATCGTCCGCGACAGCGGCCGTGACCTGGCCGAGGTGGTGATCGACGAGGTGGTGGTGTCCCGCAGCGGCCGGCGCGTATCGCGTATCGACGAGCTCGAGGTGGAGCTGGTCGACGGCGACGACGCGTCGTTGCAGCGGATCGAGCGGGCGCTGCGCGCCGCCGGCGCACTCGACGCCGATGAGCGCCCGAAGCTGTTCCGGGCGCTCGGCCTCGTTCGCCCCGAGGGCAAACCGCCCCGTCGCAAGGCGAAGCCGATCAACCACCTCACCGCGATGCTGGAGGCGCAGTACCGGGCGATCCTGCAGCACGACCCGGGCACTCGGCTGGGCAGCGACCCTGAGGAGCTGCACCAGCACCGCGTCGCGATCCGCCGGCTGCGCGCCCTGCTGCAGGCGGCGAAGCCGATGCTCGACGCGGAGTGGGTCAAGGACGTGCGCCGAGAGCTGGCCTGGGCCGGCCGCGCGCTCGGCGAGGTACGCGATCTGGACGTGCTGCTGGGGCACCTCGATCAGGATGCTCAGCACCTCCCGGTCGAGCAGCGCCACGCGTTCGACAGCCTGACCGTGGCCATCACGTCGCGACGCGAAGAGGCGCGCAAACGGATGCTGAAGACCCTCCGCGCGCAGCGCTACATGCGCCTGCTCGACCGCCTCGAAGGCGAACTGGCCGCGCCGCCAACCGGCGACCATGAGCCATCGCTGGAGCGGATCGCCGGCGACGAGTTCGAGCGTCTGGCGGGCGAGATGGCCGAGCTGGGCCCCGATCCCGCCGATACGGCGCTGCACGAAGCCCGCAAGACCGCGAAACGCGCCCGCTACGCGGCCGAGCTGGCCGAGCGGGCACGGGGGCGCAAAGCCGAGCGGTTCATCGCGGCAACCAAGCAGCTGCAGGACGTGCTCGGCGACCACCAGGACGCCACGGTCGCTGAGCGCACGATCCGCGAGCTGGCCGAGGGCGCCTCGTCCGGGGCTGCATTCGCCGCCGGCATGCTGGCCGAGCGCCAGCGCGAGCGGCGCCGCGTCGCGCGCGACGCCTATCCGCGGGCGTGGAAGACGGTACGCAAACGCGGCCGGGCCGCCTGGTCGTGATCCTGCTGATCCGGCACGGTCGGGCCGGGAAGCGCAATGCCTGGGCCGGTGACGACAGCCTGCGGCCGCTGGACCGAAAGGGCCGGCGGCAGGCGACGGCGCTGCCCGCGCTGCTGGCCGGCTTCGGCATCGAGCGCATCCTCAGCAGCCCCTACCGGCGCTGCGTGGAGACGGTCGAGCCGCTGGCGGCCGACCTCGAGCTCGAGGTCGAACAGCGCCCAGAGCTGGCCGAGGGCGCTGACGCGGTGGACGTTGGCCGCCTGTTGAACGAGGTCGGCCGGACACCGGTCGCGCTGTGCACCCACGGCGACGTGATCGCCGGTCTGATCGGCGCTGAACGCAAGGCCGAGAAGGGGTCGGTGTGGGTGATCGAGGCCGCGCATCGCAGCCCCGTGCAGTACCTGGTTGATCCGACCAGCTAGGCGGCCTGCAGCTCGGACAGCAGCTGGCCGGCCAGGCCCTCGCGCAGGCCGCCTCGCGCCACCTCGAAGGGAACGCCCAGCCGCGCCTGTACCTCGGCCAGGATCACCGCGCCGGCCAGCAGCGTGCGGGCCCGGCGCAGGTCGATGGCGTGCTTGCGGGCGAGCTTGGCCGGCGAGCGGCCGACCAGCATCTCGATCGCCTCCTGCAGCTCGTCGCGCCCCAGCGTGCGGCCGACCAGCTTGCGCAGCGCGCGGGCGCTGCCGCCCGCTGCCAGCGCCGCGTCCGGCGTGGCGTCGCCAATCTGCTCCAGGTGCATCCGCACCTCGGCGCGGGCAGCGCGCACGCTCGACCGCTGACCGGTGCCGTCGGGGAAGAAGCGGCTGGACAGGCGCAGCGAGCCGAGGTCGATCGAATCCACCCAGTCCGGCTCGATCCAACGCCCCCCGAAGGCAACCTCCGTCGACCCTCCGCCAACGTCGCAGACGGCGATCAGCCCCGGCAGCGCTCCGGCGGCGGCCACGGCGCCCAGGTAGGCGAAGCGGCCCTCGCTCTTGGCCGACAGCACCCGCGGCGCCACGCCCACGGCTCCCTGCAGGACGCCCAGCAGGTCATCGGCGTTCTCGCTCTGACGCCCCGGCGCCGTCACGATGACCTCCAACAGCTCGCAGTCCAGCCGGCGGGCCAGCTTCGCGTAGTCGCGTGCCGCCCGCGCCGTCTCCGCCAGCTTCGCGTCGGTGATCCGGCCGCGCCGCTCGATCGTCTCGCCCAGGCCCACCTGGCGCCGCGCCTCGTGCAGCGGGTACACGAGCCCGCCGGCGTCGCGCTCTGCGGCCAGCAAGCGCACCGTGTTCGATCCCACATCGATGATCCCGATCTTCATGTGTCCGCATTGTCACAACCCCTTCGGACGCCGGGGAGGGCGCACGGTGACGGCTCGGTGAACATGTGCTGAACTCCGGCTAACCGCGGTCTCAGGCCCGCGAGCGGCGGCGGGCGCGCAGCCGCGCGCGCCGCATCAGCACCTGGTGGGTGGCGCGCCCCGGGGTGCCCGGATCCGGTGACAGCCGGTGCCAGCTGCCGTCGGCCGACAACTGCCAGGCCGTGTTGTCGGCCAGGAGCGAGTCCAGCACCGTCGAGACCTCTTCGCGGGCGCGAGCGTCCTCGATCGGCGCCACCACCTCGATGCGATGGTCGAGGTTGCGCGGCATCAGGTCGGCGCTGCCCAGCAGATAGGTCTCGGTGTCCCCCGCCTCGAACGCGAACACGCGGCTGTGCTCGAGGAACCGCCCGACCACGCTGCGCACCCGGATCGTCTCCGACAACCCGGGCACGCCGGGTCGCAGCGTGCAGATGCTGCGGGCGATCATGTCGATCTCGGCACCTGCCTGCGAGGCCCGGTACAGCTCCTCCACGATCCCTGGATCGGCGATCGCATTCACCTTGATCCGGATGCGGGCGCGCTCGCCCTCGGCCGCCGCGCGGGCGACCGCGCGGATCCGCTCGATCAGCCCGCTGCGCAGGTTGAACGGCGCCGCCAGGATCTTGCGGAATCGCTGCGGCCGCCCGAACCCGGTCAGATGGTTGAACAGGTCGGCCAGATCTGCGGTGATCGCCTCGTCGTCCGTGAACAGTCCAACGTCCTCGTACGATCGGGCGGTGTTCGAGTTGTAGTTGCCGGTGCCGATGTGCGCGTAGCGGTGCAGCCGCTCGCCGTCGCGCCGCACGATCAGCGTCATCTTGGCGTGGATCTTGAGGTTCGCATAGCCGTAGACGACGTGCACGCCCGCCTGCTCCATCGCGCGCGACCACTCGATGTTGCGGCGCTCGTCGAAGCGCGCCTTCAGCTCGACCAGGCACACGGTCTGCTTGCCCTGCTCGGCCGCGTCGATCAGCGCCGGCAGCATCGCCGAGTCGTCGCTGGTGCGGTACACGGTGGTCTTGATCCCGACCACATCCCGGTCCTTGGCGGCGGCCCGCACGAACAGCTCGACCGACGTGGCGAACGAGTCGTAGGGCAGGTGCACCAGCAGGTCGCTGCGCCGCACCTCCGCGAACAGGTCGGAGCGGCCGGTGGTGGCGGCCAGCCGCGGCCGCGTCACCGGCATCCACGGGTCGTACCGCAGGTCGGGCCGGTCGAGGTCGGCGATCTGGGCGACGTCGGCCAGATCGAGCATGCCGTCGATTGCGTACACCTGGTCGGCCGACACGCCCATGCCGTCCCGCAGCCGCTGCACCATTGCAGGGCTGGCGGTGCTGGCGACCTCGAGCCGCACGGCATCGCCGAACCGGCGCCGCCGCAGCTCCAGTTCCACCGCCTCCAGCAGGTCGTCGGCCTCGTCCGAGACCTCGAAGTCGGCATCGCGGGTGACGCGGAACACCACGTGCTCGACCACCTCCATGCCCGGGAACAGCCACGACAGGAAGTGCGCGATCGTCTCCTCGAGCGGCAGCAGCAGCCCGCGCGAGCCCACCGGCAGGAACCGCGGCAGCACCTCGGGCACCTTCACCCGGGCGAACCGGTCCTCGCCGCTTTCCGGTTCGCGGACGAACACGCCCAGGCTCATCGACAGACCTGAGATGTAGGGGAACGGCTGGCCGGGGCCGACAGCCAGCGGCGTCAGCACCGGAAACACCTCCTGGTCGAAGCGGCTGGTCAGCTCGGTCAGCTCGTCCTCGGTGCAGGCATCGATGCTGCCGACCAGGATGCCCTGTTCGGCCAGCATCGGAGTCAGCTGCTCGCGCCACAGCCGCGCCTGCTGATCGTAGATGTCGGTGACGCGCGACTGGATGTCGGAGAGCGCCGCGAGCGGCGTGCGGCCGTCGGCGGAGCGAGTGGTGACGCCCGCGCCCGCCTGCCGCAGCAGCCCGGCCACCCGCACCATGAAGAACTCGTCGAGGTTCGAGGAGACGATCGAGCAGAAGCGCACCCGCTCCAGCAGCGGCACCTCCGAGTCGGCCGCCTGTGCCAGCACCCGCGCGTTGAAGTCGAGCCGCGACAGCTCACGGTTCAGCATCCGCTCCTCGGGCAACGACAGGTCGGGAGCGGTGGCGGTGGCGTCGTTGCGACTCATCCGGCAATCGTACTCCCAGTGCTGGATCCTGGCGATCACCTGGTTTCAGCATCCTCAGCCACTGCGCGCTCTAGACTGGCGCCAATGGAGCGGTTGCTGACACGGGTCAGCTCGGCAGAACGCACCCCGGCCGCCGGCTCTGCCGCGACCGCCGCGGCGGCGCTGGCCGCGGCGCTCATCACCAAGGTCGCCCGGCGCTCACGCGAGGTGTGGCCGGAGGCCGGCGGCGCGATCGCGCAGGCGGCGGCGCTCGACTCCCGCCTGTGGGTCAACGCCGCGGCGCTGGAGATGTCCTACGAGGCGGCCACCGATGCGCTAGAGACCAGCAATCAGCCGCGGATCGCGGAGACGCTGCCGCAGGCCGCCGAGGACTCGCTGGAACTGGCCCGGATCGCCGCCGATCTGGCCGAATTGGCGCTCGAGGCCGGCCATCGCTGTGACCAGGCGCACCACGCGGACATGACGGTGGCGGCCGTGCTGGCCGAGGCGGCGGCCCGTGCCGGAGCGCTGCTGGTGGCGGTGAACCTGCTCAGCCGCACCGACGACAGCCGCTCATCCGAGGCGCGGCTGCTGGTGGCACGGGCCGAGACTGCGGCCGAAACCCTTGCCAGCGAGAGGTAAATGGAGTTTCATCAACGTATGACGGCGCTCAGCACGGCCACGGATGCCGGCCTCGTCGCCCGTTGCCGGGACGGCGATGACGACGCCTGGGAGGAGCTGGTGCGCCGATTCTCGCGCTACGTGCTGGCGATCGCCCAACAGGCCTACCGGCTTTCGCCGGCCGATGCCGAGGACGTGTTCCAGGAGGTGTTCGCGCGCACCTACGAGCGGCTCGGCGACCTCCGCAACGACGAGGCGGTACGGCCCTGGATCGCGCAGCTGACGCGCCGGCTCTGCATCGACCGGATCCGCGCCGGTTCGCGCGAGTCCGCCGATCCGGAGGCGCTCGAGGCGGGCGTCGACGACAGCCTCGACCGGCTGGACGAGGCGCTGTCGGTGCAGGAGGCGATGCTGGCGATGCCGGACAACTGCCGCGACATCCTCGACCGGTTCTTCCGCCGCGACCAGAGCTACGCCGTGATCGGAACCGCGCTGGGCCTTCCGTCCGGGACGATCGCCAGCCGCATCTCGCGCTGCCTCGGCAAACTTCGTGACCAACTCGAGGGAAGAGAACATGCCCGTCCCACGTCATGAGTATGAGATGTACGACGAAGAGCGCATAGGAGAGCTGCTGCGGGCGATGCCCCAGCCCCCCGAGGCCTGGGTGCTGACGGCCGCAAGGCTTCCCGCCACACGCCGCGCGATCGAGCAGATCGCGGCGCTGGCGGGGGCCGACGCGACGTTCCGGTCGCAGACCCTCGAGGATCTCGAGGGAGCGCTCGCGCGGGCAGGTCTCGAGGCCAGCCCCGCCCTCGTCGAGCACCTTCGCGATCGCCTGTGAGCGACGCCGCAGACGACGCCCCCGAAGAACTGCCCGCCTGGAGCCTGACGGCCGACCAGGCGGCCAAGCTGCGTGATCCCGCGTGGCCGTCGCGGTTCACGCGCGAGTGGGCCTGGGGCGGCTCCACCGGCAAGGGCGTGCGGGTCGCCATCGTGGACAGCGGCGTCGACCCCGACCATCCGCTGGTCGGGACGGTGCAGCAGGCGGTCACGATCGGCGACCCCGACACGGTCGAGGTGCTGCCCGACACCGAGGGCGACCTGTGCGGTCACGGCACCGCCTGCGCCGGGATCGTGCGGTCGATCGCACCCGACTGTGAGATCGTGAGCGTGCGCGTGCTGGGCGCCGGCTACACCGGCAGCGGCCCGGTGCTGATGGCCGGCCTGGAGTGGGCCGTCGACGAGAAGTTCGACCTGATCAACATGAGCCTGTCCACGACCAAGCGGCAGTTCTCGGAGTTCCTACACGAGCTGGCCGATGACGCCTACTTCAACAACACCATGATCGTGGCGTCGGCGCACAACATGCCGGTCGAGAGCTACCCGTGGCGGTTCTCGTCGGTGCTGTCCGTGGGCAGCCACGACCAGAAGGGCCCGCTCACCTTCTTCTACAATCCCGACCCGCCGGTCGAGTTCTTCGCTCCCGGCCTCGACCTGGACGTGCCCTGGATCGGCGGCTCAACGCTGCGCTGCAGCGGCAACAGCTTCGCGACCCCGCACATGACCGGCATCTGCGCCCTGATCCTGGGCAAGCACCCCGAGCTGACCCCGTTCCAGCTGAAGAGCGTGCTGCACGGGACCGCGACGAACGTGGAGGAGGCGGCACCGTGAGCGACGATCCCATGATGGTGGCGGTGGCGGCCGGCGTGCTCTCGGCCGACGATGCCCATCGCGCCCTGCTGAACTCCGTCGCCGAGACCGCGCGCGCGATCTTCGGCGCCAAGGCGGCCTCGATCTTCCTCTACGACGAGCGCACCGACGAGCTGGTGTTCGAGGCGGTGGCCGGGTCGGGAGCCGATACCCTGATCGGGCGGCGACTGCCGTCGAGCGCAGGCATCGCAGGCTGGGTGCTGGTCACCCGCCAGCCGCTGGTGATCGAGGACGTTCGTGCCGACCCCAGGTTCGCGCAGGACGTGGCCGAGGACACGGGCTATGTGCCGAAGGGCATCATGGCGGTGCCGTTGCTGCACCAGGAGCGTTCGCTGGGAGTGCTGGAGGTGCTCGACCGGCCGGCCAACGCCAAGTTCACGCTGGCGGAGATGGATCTGCTGGGCCTGTTCGCGAACCAGGCCGCGATCGCGCTCGACCTGATCCAGCGCTCACGGCGTGCCCGCGAAGCGCTGGAGGGCGGCGACCCGGCCTACGTGGCCGTCGCCACTGTGGCCCGGCGCCTGGACGAGATGGGCGCCGACTCGGCGGCGGTGCGACGGCTGCTGGAGGCCCTGGCCGACGTGCTCGGCCCTTCGGACGGTGACGCTGAGTCAGCCGCCGAGCGACCGATACGCCGCCGGCGCCGCGCCTGATCCGGGGCCGAACGGCCCCGGGACCATGAAAAAGGGGGCCCGGCCTCTGGCCGAGCCCCCTTCTGCAGGAGTGCTTACATGCGGTGGCGATGAGCCTCGACGTCGGGCTCGGTCGCGTCCTGCGTGCCCTCGTCGCTGGCGTGGCGGTGGCGATGGCGGTGCCGATGCGCCTCGACGTCCGGCTCGGTCGACTCCTTGGAATCGTCCTTGCCCTCATCCGCAGCGTGGCGATGGCGGTGAGCTTCCACGTCGTCCTTCGACGCGTCCTCGTCCTGCGCCTTGCGATGGTGCTCGTACTCCGACATTCGGGGTCCTCCTGCTTGTGGGCGAACACGAAAAACTGAACACATGACGGATCAGCGCACAGAAATCTTCCCACATGCCTTCACAAATGCAAGAACGTGATGAAATGGCGCCGTGCCCGGCCGCCTGACCGAATCTACCCGCGCGTTCCGCGAGGCCTTCTCCAGCAAGGGGCTGCGCAGGCTGCAGCTGGCGCTGGCCGGGTCGGTGATCGGCGACTGGGCGTTCAGCGTCGCGCTCGCGGTCTACGCGTACGAGGCGGGCGGCGCGAAGGCGGTCGGGCTGCTGGCGCTGGCGCGCTGGACGCTGGCGGCGTTCGCGGCGCCGTTCCTGTCGGTGCTGGCCGACCGCTACCGCCGCCGCTCGGTGATGCTCGCCTCCGACTCGATCCGCCTGCTGGCGACCGCCGGCGCGGCGGTGGCCGTGTGGACGTCGGCCCCGGCGGTGACGGTGTACGCGGCGGCGTTGATCGTGACCGCGGTCTCGACCGCGTTCCAGCCGGCCCAGACGGCGCTGCTGCCGTCGCTGACCTCCTCGCCCGAGCAGCTGACGGCGGCCAACGTCGTCACCAGCACCATCGAGAGCGTCGGCACGTTCCTGGGCCCGGCGCTGGGCGGGCTGATGCTGGTCTGGGCCGGCACCGGCACCGTGATGGCGATCGACTCGCTGACCTTCGCCTGGTCGCTGGTGATGCTGTCGGGCATCCCCCGCGGCGAGCGCCCGATCAGGGAGACGGAGGCGGAGGGCATCCTGGCGGAGGTGGCCGAGGGGTTCGCCGCGGTCGGCAGCAACCCCCGTATGCGACTGATCATGGGCCTGTTCGGGGCACAGGTGTTCGTGTCCGGGGCGATCAGCGTGCTGATCGTGGTGATGGCGCTGCAGCTCCTGCACATGGGGCAGTCCGGCGTCGGCCTGCTGAACGCCGCCGTCGGCGTGGGCGGGGTGCTGGGCAGCGTTGTCACCGCTGCGCTGGTCGGCCGCGGCCGGCAGTCCCTCAACTTCGCGGCCGGGTTGGTGCTATGGGGCGTTCCGATCGCGCTGGTCGCGGCCTTCACGAACTCCGGATTCGCACTGGCGATGCTGGTCGTGGTCGGGATCGGGAACGTGCTGGTCGACGTGGCCGGACTGACGCTGCTGCAGCGGGTCGCCCCTGACGACGTGTTGGGCCGGGTGTTCGGCGTGCTGGAGACGGTGTTCTCGCTGGCGGTCGGCCTGGGCGGGGCGGCGGCGCCGCTGATGATCCACCTGATCGGAATCCGAGGGGCGCTGGTGGCAACCGGGGCGCTGCTGCCGGTGCTGGTGACGATCACGTGGCCGATGCTGCTCCGCCTCGACGTCGGCGTGCTCCTGCCAGAGCGCGTGGCGCTGATGCGGGGAGTGCCGTTCCTGGAGCCGCTGGCGGAGGCCACGTTGGAGCGAATCAGCGGCCTGCTCGAACCGGTGACGGTGGCCGCCGGCGAGGCGGTGTTCGGCCAGGGCGACGCCGGCGACCGGTTCTACCTGATCGAGTCGGGCGAGGCCTCGGTCGTGCAGGACGGAACGGAGGTGACCCGGCTGGGTGAGGGAGGCTACTTCGGCGAGATCGCGCTGGTGCAGGACATACCGCGCACGGCGACGGTGCGGGCGTCCAGCGACCTGTCGTTGCTGGCGCTCGACCGCGACGAGTTCATCGCGGCGGTGACAGGCCACGCGCCCAGCCGCGAGGCGGCGGACGCGGTCATCTCGTCGCGGCTGAGCGGGCTGCGGGCCGGGGTGGCGACCCTCTAACTCACCACGACTGACGAGCGAAAACCGAGTCTCACAAGGAGCGAGGGAGGCACAGTGCTTGGCACGGGCCGACCGAAGCGACGCCGTGAGACGACGGTTTGCAGCCGTCAGCAGCTACTCCCAGACGAAGTCCTGGTCGGTGGTAGTTTCGATCCAGGCGATGGGCTGGCCGTCGTCAGGCTCCTCCATCACGGGCATCGTCAGCGTGTCGGCCGGCATCTCGAGCGACACGGCGGGGTGCTCTCCCGTCTCCTCCTCTTCGGCGCGAGCCTCGGCCTCGGTCTTGAAGAGCGGGTGATTCTGGAACGGATCATGCACCGCGAACTCGTCGATCGGCATGTCGTCGTCCAGATGGCTGTTCTGGCGCTTGAGGGCGAGATGATCCTCGATCACCGAGGAAAACAGCGAGCTACTACCGGTCATGGACACCTCTCCGGACGCATGTCAGTGAACGTGGAACCCAAACTGCGGGCGTGAATATAGCAGTCGCCTGTAATCCAGTCGTTAACATCTGGTTCGGGAATCCTGGCATCAGGTTACCCGGTTCTTGCCTTCCCGCTTGCTTGCGTAGAGGGCATTGTCGGCAGCCGCGATCAGATCGAGCTGGGTCTGGTCGAGGTCCGGGCCGGAGGCCACGCCGAAGCTGGCCGTGACCGCGATCTCGTCCTCGCCGCCGAAGCTGACAAGCCGCTCGGCGATCGCCGCGCGCAGGCGCTCCGCCAGATTGACGGCACCCTCATGGTCAGTCTGTGGCAGCAGCACGGCGAACTCCTCGCCACCGTAGCGCGCGGCCAGGTCGATGTCGCGGATGTGCCCAGAAATGGCCATTGCCACCGACCGCAGCACCGCGTCGCCGGCCAGGTGCTTCATGGGATGCGTGTCGTTGACCCGCTTGAAGTCGTCGATGTCGAGCATCACCAGCGACAGCGGGGTGTCGAACCGGTGGGCGCGCTCGAACTCGCGACCCAGCACCTCGTAGAACTGGCGCCGGTTGGCGAGCCCGGTCAGATCGTCGGTGATCGCCTGTTGCTCGACCGCGCGGTGCAGCCGCGCGTTCTCGATCGCCACGCCCGCCTGCACGGCCAGACCCGACAGCGTCTCGACGTCGTCGGATCCGAACACGCCGCCCTCGGCATCCACCACGGTGAAGCAGCCGAGCAGCGCGCGCTCGCGCACGATCGGCACGGCCAGCAGCGCCCGCGGCGACGCCGACGACCGCGGCTCCTGCGCCTGCAGCGCCTCGCCCTCGATGCCGCGGCCGACCTGCACCACCATCGGCAGATCGGTGCGCGAGCCGCGCGCCGTGCCCAGCCGCACCTGCTCGGTGGCCTCGCCGTTCTGGGTGTCGTACAGCAACAGGCGCCCGCCGCGGGCCTTGGTGGCCTGCACCGCCAACTCCAGCACTCCGCCCAGCAGCACCCGCAGATCGTGCGTGGCCGCCAGCGTCTCGCCGTACCTGGCCACCGTCGTCTTGAGCCGTGCGCGCTCGCCTTCCAGCTCTGTCATGCGGTGGGTCAGCTCGCTGGACATGGTGTCCAGCGCGACGTTCAGCTCCTCCAGCTCGTCGCCGTGGCTGGGAGGAAGCGGCGTCTGCAGGCGCACCAGCGCCAGCGCCCGCTGCGAGAGCTGGCTGAGCGCCCGTGAGATGCGGTCGGCGGCAAGCAGCGCCAGGGCAGCCACCAGACCCGCCAGCAGCGCCAGCGGCACGAGCAGCTTCAGCCGCAGGGCGTCGATGCGATCGCTGATGCGGCCGGTCGGGTAGTTCGCGACCATCTCCGTCAGCGCCTTACCCGGCCCGCCGACGCGCACGACCTGGGCGCGGACATCGGCGTCGCCGATCGAGCCGTCGCTGGCCGCCTGCCCGGGCTTGAAGCCGCTGAGATCCCCGCTGAGGCCATCGGGGCTGGCGATCACGTGTCCGCCGCTGGCCAGCGCCAGGTCGACGCCGTCGGGCAGCGGGCTCTCGGCCGCAACCCGCAGCAGCAGCTCGTCGTCGAGCGGCATCGAGACGATCACGTGCCGGCCGTCCGTGTGGGGCACCAACTCGGCGCTGGCCTGCCAGACCGGGCCTTCCGGCACCGACCCGGCGAATGTGCCCTTGTTGTCGGCCAGGGCCACGGTGTAGCCCGGCGGAACGGACGACAGGTCGAGCTGCGACGCATCGCGTTCGCGGAAGGCCCTGGCCACGTCCGGCCGCGACGCGAGCTGCACGGCCACCGTCTGGGCAACGACCTGCTGGGAGCGGTAGGCCGTGGCCGCGCCGGCGGCTCCGATCGACAGCTTCGCGTCGACGCTGCGGACAGTGTCGCGCGTCAGAAGCGCCTGAACGATCAGACCGGCGCCGATCAGCGGCACCAGCGCCAGCCCGACCAGGACGATGGACAGCTTGTGGCGAAAGCGCACGCTTTCAGTGACCCCTTCCCAGACCCAGTCTCGGATTATACGAACGGGCTGCCCGCCGCGAGCACCCCAAAAGGGGGACACGGGCCCCCAATTCTCAGTAGGCGGCCAGGTCCCGCGCCGCCGAGAGGATGTCCTCTTCGAGCGGCAGGTACTCGCGCTCAAGCGGGGGCGCGAACGGGATCGGCGTGTCCAGCGCCGCCACCCGCCGAACCGGTGCATCCAGGTACTCGAACGCATCCTGCGCGATCACGGCGGCCACCTCGCCGCCGAATCCGCCGGTCAGGTTGTCCTCGTGCACGATCAGCGTCTTGCCGGTCTTGCGCACCGAGTCCAGCACCGTGTCGCGATCGAACGGGACCAGCGTCCGCAGATCGATCACCTCGACCGAGACGTCCTCCTGCTCGAGCGTGTCAGCCACGGCCAGCGCCAGCTGCACGGTGGAGGCGTAGGTGATGATCGACAGGTCGCTGCCCTCACGCACGACGTCGGCCTTGCCCAGCGGCACCAGCACGCCGTCCCGCGGTCCGGTGGCGACCTGTTGCTTGACGCGGCGATAGAGGAACTTGTGCTCGCAGAACACGACCGGGTTGGGGTCGCGGATCGCGGACCGCAGCAGCCCGTAGGCATCGGTCGCGGTCGCCGGGCACACGATCTTGAGGCCGGCGTGGTGGTGAAACCACGCCTCCACGTTCTCGGAGTGGTACGGGCCGCCGCCGACCCCGCCGCCGTTGGGGCAGCGCACGACCAGCGGCACCGCCCAGCCGATGCGGTAATGCATCTTCGCGGCGCAGGTGATCAGCTGGTCGTACGCGCACGACACGAAGTCGGCGAACTGCATCTCGGCGATCGGCCGCTGTCCGGCCATGGCCGCGCCCACGGCGACGCCCACAATGCCCGACTCGGCCACCGGCGTGTCGATGGAGCGCAGCTCGCCGAATCGCTGCTGCAGCTCCTTGGTGGCACCGAACGCGCCGCCCTGGCGGCCGACGTCCTCGCCCATCACGAACACCCGCTCGTCGATCTCCATCTCGTCGTGCATCGCGGCCCGGATCGCCTCCAGGTAGGTCATCTCAGGCATCGGTGTCAGCCTCCGCGAACACCCCGAGATGCGCCTCCGAGGGGTCCGCGAACCCGTCGTCGTCAGCCCGCTCGACCGCCTCGTGCACCTCGTCCTTGACGGTCGTGCGGATGCCCTCGAGCTTCGCCTCGTCGATCGTCCGCTCCTCGCGCAAGGCCTGCTCGAGGCGCTTCAGCGGATCCTTGTCCGACCACTCGGCCAGGAGCTCCATCGGCATGTAGCTCTCGTATTTGTCGTGGGCCGCGTGTCCGGCCATGCGGTAGGTCTTGCACTCGATGAAGCGCGGGCCGCGGCCGGCGCGGCAGTGCGCCACCGCCTCGCTCATCGCCGAGTACACCGCCAGCACGTCGTTGCCGTCCACCTCGATCGCGGGGATGCCGTATCCGAGCGCCTTCTTGTAGAGGTCGGTGACCTTCGTCTGCTTGCTGATCGGCGTCGTGTAGGCCCAGCGGTTGTTCTCGGCCACGAACACCGCCGGCACCTCGAGCACGGCCGCGATGTTGAGGCCCTCGTGGAAGTCGCCACGAGAGGTGGCGCCGTCGCCGAACGACGTGACGGCCACGCGATCCTCGCCGCGCTGTTTGTAGGCCAGCGCCGCACCCACGGTCAGCGGGATCATGTCGGCCATATGCGACACCTGGCAGGGGATGTTCCACTCGTAGCCGCCGATGTGCAGGTTGCCGTCCTTGCCGCGGGTCGTGGAGCCGGCCTTGCCCATGAACTGCGCGAACATGCGCCACACCGGTACGCCGTGCACCAGGTAGGAGCCGAGGTCGCGGATCCACGGCGACAGCCAGTCGCCGTCGGCGCCCCTGCGGAGCGGCGCCGCCATGCCGACCGAGATCGCCTCCTGGCCGCGGCCGGTGTAGTAGCTGCCGGGCAGCTTGCCCTGCCGGTACAGGTTCAGCGCGCGCTCCTCGGTGGCGCGTGTCAGCACCATCCAGTAGTAGAGGTTCAGCGCCTCGTCGTCTGAGATCCGGGGCGGAGGGGCGGGCTCGGGGACGGCGGAGATATTGCGTGCGGGCGTGCTCATCGGTTCAGGCGAGGTCCTCGTTTGGGGAGCGCGGACGGGTCAATGGGCTTATCGGCCATTTCCGGCGATACGCTTTAGGCGGAACCTCGCGGGTCGGCAGATGCCCAACACGACGGGCCTGATACTAGCCTCGACCGCGGCCGTCGACTGTCAGCTAAACCCGGCCTTAACCCGCGAGATCAGCTACACGGGGGCGACAGTCATGCCCGGCGGCCGCGTCCACGACGCCGATCGGTGCGGGACTCATGGACGCCCACCTTGACCGGCGGCGCCCCGCGCTCCCCCACGATCCCGGCCGCCAGCGCGGCCGCATGGGCCGCCTGCTGCCGCGTCGGATAGTCCCCAGCGTCACGCTCTGGCTGGCCGTTGTACTTGACGCTCACGGTGAACACACGCACCACGCTCCCTGCGGTTTGGTCGCGCGGAAGCCACGCGCGGGTTGTCGGGTACTCAGAGGACGCGACAACCGGCGCTTTTCTTCCACCCTACTGTCGCGGTGGGCGAAGCCAGGCCAGGAGGCGCCTGGGGATCGATCGTGCTGACGCCTTGTGGGCGAGCGGCCGGGCGTGTCCGTGCGGAGGGTGTGCCAGCAGCGAGCGGAACGAAGCCATGTGTTGCGAGCATACAACCGCCCGGCGACGAACCTCTCGACTGCCCCGGGTGTCATACTCCATCGACCACGATGCCTCCCTCTCCTGCCTCCTCGATCGATGAGATCCGCCGCAAGGTCGTCAAGGAACTGGTCGACCTCGACGTGGCGTTTGCGCGCAGGCGCTTGACGCGCCGGCAGCGAATCGCTCGGGGACTGCGGCGGCGAACCGCCGGCATTCGGCGTTTCG
>DATNEO010000059.1:0-18475 GCA_035553035.1 Gaiellales bacterium
CACCTGAAGAAGGTCGTCACGACCCTGCGCACCGGCTTCCCCGACCTCCACTTCGAGGTGCACCACATGATCGCGGAAGGCGACACGGTGGCCTGCCGCTCGACCATGACCGGCACCCACCTGGGGCGGCTCGACATCGGCCCGCTGGCAGGCATCGAGCCGCAGGGCGCCAGGGTCGAGGTCTCGCACATGCACATGTTCCGCTACAGCGGCGACCGGCTGGCCGACCTCTGGCACGTGTGGGACACGACCGCGCTGCTGCGCCAACTGGGCGCCCCGATGCCGGAGATGCGCGTGGGCTGAGGCAGGCGCGGCCATATGTCCGCTCCGCTCTGACAGAATCCGTCGGGATGACCCCATCGCAGCCACCGGCTCCGGTCACCGAGATGGAGCAGCTGTTCGAGAGGCTGAGGAGCGGCCTCGGGGCCGAGTGGGTGGCGCTGGAGCCGGACGACGCATCGCTCGGCGCCGGGAACGATCCCCGTCTGCTGCGCTCGTCGGTGCCGCTTGCCGACGGACGGCCGGGCGTGCTGATGGCGCAGCGCGGTAACGACGCACCCGCGTTCAGCGACGCCGAGCGCGAGCTGTTCGTCCATCTCGCCGCGCTCACCGAGACGGTGCTGCGCGTTGCCGGGGAGGCCTCGCAGCGCTCTCGCCGGCTGGCCGTGGCACAGGCCGTCGCGGCCGGCGTCGCCGACGGCGTGACCGTGGTCGAGGTGCTGGCCGCGACGGTCGATGCCGTCTTCGACAACTCCGGCTACTACGCCGTCACGGCCACCCTGCTCGACCATGAGGCCGACGAGCAGCTGATCGTGGCCGACCGCACCCGGGCGCTGCGAAACCACGCCGGGATGCGCCGCCCGCTGGCGGCCGGGCTGGTTGGCGCGGTGGCGCTGACCGGCGTACAACAGCTGCACAGCCACGCCGGCCGCCATCCCGGATTCGAGTGGCCGGACGAGGACGCGATCTACGACTCGCTGCTGCTGACACCGGTGATCGTGGAGGGCCGCTGCGACGTCGTGCTCGAGCTGTGCGACACGCGCGTCAACGCCTTCGATCCACACGACGCCGAGCTGATGGCCTCGGTGGCGGGCATGCTGGCCAGCGCCCTGATGCGCGCGGCCGCGCTCGAGGAGTCACGGCACCGTGCCGCACGGCTCGCCGTAGGCTCTGCGGTGGCGGCCGCGCTGACCGACGCGCAGTCGCCGGCGGAGGCGCTGACGAGCGCCGCTTCCACCGTTTTTGCCAACTCCAGCTACGACCTCGTGGCAGCCACCATCGTGCTGGAGGACACCCAGGAGCAGCTGCTGGTGAGTGACCTCTCGCGCCTCGGCGCCGAGCCCGGCAGCCAGCGCCGCCCGCTGCACGCGGGCGTGGTGGGAGCCTGCATCCGGTCGCGCGAGCAGATCCTGCTGGGCGATGCCCAGACCGACCCCAGGTTCGACTGGCCACACCCGCTGCCCCTCAACTCGCTGCTGGTGACCCCGGTCGTGGTCGACGACCGGTGCGTCGCGGCGCTCGAGATCTGGGACGCCCATCCCGACCGGTTCGACCGGTTCGACGCAGCGCTGATGCAGCACGTGTCCGACCATCTGGCCGCCGCCTGGCGCAGCATCAACCTGCGCGACGAGTCGGAGCGGCGGGCGCAACGGCTGGAGCTGACGCTCGAGGTGACCCGCGGCGTGGCCGCCGCCTCCAGCCCGGAGGGTGCGCTGGTCGCGGCGGCCGCCGCACTCGCCCACTCGACCGCCTACGAGACGATGGCCGCGGTGCTGGCCGACCGGGTGACGGGCGAGCAGATACTTGTGGCCGCCTACTACCCGGACGGTGAGCTGCCGGCCGGCCTGCGACGCCCGCTGGGCGACGGCATCACCGGCTTCGCGCTCGAGCGCGGCAGCCCACTGCGGATCGACGACGTGACCGAGTGCAGCAACTGGCAGGCCTGGGCCTGGGAGCCAACCTACCGCTCGGCGCTGCTGATGCCGGTGGTCGTGGATGGCACCTGTGTGGCCACGCTCGAGCTGGGTGACCACCGCCCCAACCGCTTCAGCGACCAGGACACGGTGCTGATGGCGACCGCGGCCGAGCAGGTGGCGGCCTCGCTGCGGCGCATCGGCCTGGGGCGAGAGTCGTCGCGCCGCGCCGACCGGCTGGCGCTGGCGGCCGAGCTGGCGCGCGGCATCGCCGAGGCGGCCACGGTGGAGCAGGCGCTCGACCTGGCCGCCCGCACCGTGTTCGAGCGGGTCAACTACACCGCGACGGTGGCGACGCTGGCGCTGCACGAGGCGGGAGAGCAGCTGTTCGTCTCGGACTACAACGCGGACGGGTCGAGCCTGGCCGGGGTACGGCGAGGGCTGATGGAGGGTGTCATCGGCGACGTGATCCTGCACGGCGAGCCGGTGCTACTGGCGCGGACCAGCGAGCACCCCAGCTACTCGTGGCCCAACGAGGTCAACGACGACGTGTGGGAGTCGATGGTGGCGGTGCCGGTGATGGACGGCGGCCGTTGCCGTGCGGTGATGTCGGTGCACGAGCTCGAGCCCGACAGACTGGACGGCGACGACCTTCGCCTGATGGTGGCGGTGGCCGGGCAGGTGGCGGCATCACTGCGCGGCCTCGAGCTGCGACATCAGTCGGAGCGGCGCGCCCGGCGGCTGGCGCTGACCGCCGAGATCGCGAAGCGCACCGCCTCGGCGGCATCGGAGGACGAGGCTCTGCGGGCGGCCGCGACCGCCCTGTTCGAGGCGATCGAGTACGGAGCGGTGTCGGTCTACCGCTGCCACCACCAGGCGGGCGAGGCGGTGCTGATGGTCAACCTCGAACGCGCCGAATCGGCGTCGCCCGAGACGCGCTGGCCGATCGGCCACGGCATCACCGGCCGCACGATCCGCACCGGCCAGGTGGTGCGCCTGGGCCGTGCCACCGAGGATCCCGACTACGGCTGGGAGGGAGAGGGCGACTATCCATCGCTGGTGCAGGCACCGGTGATGGTGGACGGACGCTGCGAGGCGGTGCTGGAGCTGGCCGAGGACGTGCCCGACCGCTACACCCAGGACGACGAGGTGCTGATGCGCACCGCCGCGGAGCAGGTGGCGGCGGCCATGCGCGGGGCGCGGCTGCGGTCGCAGGCGGAGGCCAACGTGCGCCGGCTGGAGCTGACGCTGGCCGCGGCCCGAGCGGTGGCCGCGGCGGCGAGCCAGGACGCCGTGCTGGAGACGTTCGTGCGGACCGTGCGCGAGGGAGCCGGGTACGCCACCGTTGAGGCCAGCATCGCGTTGCCGGCCACAGGCGAGCAGCTGGTGGTCGCCTCGGTCATGCCGGACGGCGAGTCGAGTGCCGGCCTCCGCCGCGAGCTGGTCGAGGGGACGACCGGCCTGGCCTTCACGGAGCGCCGGCAGGTGTACGCATGCGACGCCGCCGACGGCTCGATCCCCGGCCTCGTGCAGCCGGATACCTGGCGCTCACGGCTGGCGACGCCGGTGTTGATCAACGACGAGGTGGTGGCGGTGCTGAGCGTGGCCGAGATGGCGCCCAACAGCTACACGGCCGCCGACCAGCTGTTCATGCAGACGGTCGCCGAGCAGGTGGCCGCCGCCCTGCTGGGGGCACAGCTGCGCGACGAGTCGGCGAAGCGCGCCAGCCGCCTGGAGGTGACGGTCGCAGTGGCCGAGGCGGTGGCCGGCGCGACCGGAGTAGAGCCGACGCTGCGGGCCGCCGCCGACACGATCTCGCGGCTGATCGCCTGCGGCGCCGTGACCGCGTACGTGGCCGAGCCCGAGACCGGCGAGCAGGTGGCGCTGGTCGATGTCGACCTGCACGACGGCAGCATCGAGGGTATGCGAAGGCCGCTGCACGCCCACACCACGGGCCAGGTGTTCGCGGAGGGCCGCCAGCTGCGGATCAACCATATCTCGGAGGACCCCGGCTTCCAACCCTGGATGCCCACCGACCGCAAGTACGCCTCCGTGCTGATCACGCCGGTCACCATCGACGGCCAGACGTCGGCCCTGATCGCGCTCTACGACCTCTCCCCCGGCCGCTTCGATCAGCAGGACTCGCTGCTGATGCAGGCGGTGGCCGAGCAGATCGCCGCGGCGCTGCGCGGCGCGCACATGCAGTCCGAGCTGCGCCAGCGCGCCGACCGGCTGGGGCTGCTCGAGCAGCGACACCGTGCCCTGCTGGAGCGCCTGGTGCTGGCGCAGGAGGAGGAACGCTCGCGGGTTGCGGCCGACCTGCACGACGACACCGTGCAGGTGTTGTCGGCCTGCGTGATCGCGCTCGACCGCGTGCGGCGGGCGATCGAGCAGGGCGACGTCAGCCGTGCCGCAACCGTTCTGGATGAGGTCGCCGAGCTGATGGCGGGCGCCGTCGACCGCACCCGGCGCATGACCTTCGAGTTGCGGCCGGCGGTGCTGTGGCAGAACGGCCTGGAGGCGGCACTGCGGCAGCTGCTGTCGACCGTGCAGTCGGAGTCGGAGATGCAGGTCAGCTTCGAGGCGCTGGGGGAGGTCGAGCGGCTGGACGAGACGCTGGAGACGATCGCGTTTCGGTCGATCGCGGAGCTCACGACGAATGCCCGCAACCACTCGCGGGCCACGCGGCTCTCGATCACGCTGGCGACCGAGGGCGGGCTGCTGCATGCCGTGGTCAGCGACGACGGGCGCGGGTTCGACCTCGCGCAGGCACTCTCGCGGGCGCGGGTCACCAACCACCTGGGGCTAGAGGCGATGATGGAGCGGATCGACGCTGCCGGCGGATCGATCACCATCGAGACCGGCGCCGGCCGCGGCACCACCGCCAGGCTGAGCCTGCCGGTGCGACCGGCCACTTAGACAGACAGAACCGACGGCGAAAACCGAGTCTCGCAAGGAGCAAGGGAGGCACAGTGCTCGGCACGGACCGACCGCCGCGACACCGCGAGACGACGGTTTGCAGCCGTCGTCACCCCAGCTGTGAGTCCAGGTTGACGGCGGCGGAAATCAACGCCAGGTGGGTGAACGCCTGGGGGAAGTTGCCCAGCGCCTCGCCGGAGGGGCCGATTTCCTCGGAGTAGAGGCCGACGTGGTTGGCATAGGTCAGCATCTTCTCGAAGGCCAGGCGGGCCTCGTCCAGGTGCCCGGCCCGGGCCATCGCCTCCACGTACCAGAACGTGCATATCGAGAACGTACCCTCCTCGCCCTGGAGCCCGTCCGGCGAGGCCTCGATGTTGTAGCGGTAGACGAGGCTGTCGGAGACCAACTCCTCGCCGACCGCGTCCAGGGTCGAGAGCCAGCGGGGATCGCGGGGCGCGATGAACTTGGTCAGCGGCATCAGCAGCACCGAGGCATCGAGCACGTCGGTGTCGTAGTGCTGGACGAAGGCGTTGCGCTGTGGACGCCAGCCCCGCTCCATGATCTGCTGCGTGATCGCGTCGCGCTGGTCGCGCCAGCGGTTGAGGTCGGCAGGCAGGCCGCGCTGCCTGGCCATGCGGATGGCGCGCTCGATCGCGACCCAGCACATCATCCGCGAGTAGGTGAAGTTCTGGCGGCCGCCGCGCACCTCCCAGATGCCCTCGTCGGGCCGATCCCAGTTGTCGCAGATCCACTCAACGATTGCGACCAGCGCCGACCAGTCGTCATAGGAGATGGGCTGGCCGTACTTGTTGTAGAGGTAGACGGAGTCGATCAGCTCGCCATAGGTGTCGAGCTGCAGTTGGGTGGCGGCGCCGTTTCCGACGCGCACGGGTCTGGAGCCGCGGTAGCCCTCGAGGTGGTCGAGCACCTGCTCCTCCATGTCGGGGCGGCCGTCGATGCAGTACATGATCTGCAGCGGCCCGTCACCGCGGCCGGCGCTCTCGCGGTAGCGGTCTGACAGCCAGCCCATGAAGGCCTCGGCCTCCTCGGTGAAGCCGAGCCGCAGCAGGCCGTAGAGCGAGAAGGCGGCGTCGCGGATCCAGGTGTAGCGGTAGTCCCAGTTGCGCTGGCCACCGATGCCCTCCGGCAGGCTGGTGGTCGGGGCGGCGACCAGCGCGCCGGTGGGGCGGTACGTGAGCAGCTTCAGGGTGAGCGCGGATCGGTGCACCATCTCGCGCCAGCGCCCGCGGTAGGTCGACTTGGCCAGCCAGCCGCGCCAGTAGCGGACGGTGCGGTTGAAGGCCTCGCCGGCCTCCTGCTCGTCGATCATGCCGGGCTGCTGGTCGGGGTGGCAGACCTCCAGCAGGAACGTGCAGCTGTCGCCCGCGTGCAGCGTGTAGGCGGCGCGGACGCCCCGCTCGGTGCGCTCCATCGGCACCATCGACTCCAGCATCAACGCCAGGTCGGCCGACCGGAACACCGCTCCCAGCTCGGTGATGATCGTCTCGTGCTCGGCCCTGGCGTAGTCGAAGCGGGGCTCGCACTCGAGCACGAAGGGCATCTCGCCGCGCACGCAGATCACGCGCCGTGCGAGCCGGCGGCGGTGGGCAGGGTCGCGGTGGATGGCCATGAAGTCCTGCACCTCGCCCACGCCGTGGGGCGTCAGGAAGCGGGTGATGAGGACGTTGGTGTCGGGGAAGTAGAGCTGCTTGGTGGTGTAGCCGTCGGCCGCCGGCGCGATCCGGTAGTAGCCGCCCTTCTCGGCGTCGAGGATGGCCGCGAACACGCTCGGCGAGTCGAACCGCTCAGGGCAGTACCAGTCGATCGTGCCGTCGGTGCCGACCAGGGCGACCGTGTGCAGGTCGCCGATGATGCCGTGCTGCTCGATCGGAAGGTAGTCAGGCATGCGAGTGGCGCCGGCGGCCGCGCGGCAACCGCACGCGATTGTACGCGGCTTCCGGTCAGGCTGGGATCGTCACGGCGCGGGCTGTGGCATACTCATCGCGGCGCCCGGCCAGGCGCGCCCGGGGGCGTAGTTCAGCTGGTTAGAACGCCGGCCTGTCACGCCGGAGGTCGCGGGTTCGAGTCCCGTCGCTCCCGTTCATCTCACCCCGCGCGGCGTCAGTCGTGCCGGTGCTCGCCCGGCAGGCCGAGCACGTCGACCGTCTCCGGCCCGCAGTCGAACTGCACCAGCACCGCCGACTCGTCGCCCTCGACCCAGCCGTCGTGCCCGGGTGCGACGACCACCGCCGCAGGCGCATGGTAGGTCTCGCGGCAGCCGTCCGCGTACTCGACCACCATCCGGCCCTGCACCAGGAACCCGACGTGCGCGTGCATGCACAGGTCGCCGCCGGTCACCGGTGCCATGTCCCTGTTCCAGCGCCAGCCGGGGGGATAGATGACCCGCTTGACGCGGCCCCGCCCGGCCTCGACCTCGTCCACCACCAGGCCGCCGACCTCGCCGCGACGGGCGCCTTCCAGCGGCTGTTCCAGCGAGCTCACGGCTGCGATTGTCGCACACCCGCACCGCGCTCGCGGCGAGATTCCGGAGCGGGCTAAAACGGCGCTACAGTCTCGGTCAACGACCCGGCGGAGGTGCCCGATGGATGTCAATCCCGAAAAGACCGCGCTCGTCCTGATCGAGTATCAGAACGACTTCACCTCAGAGGGCGGCGCGCTGCACGGCGCCGTCGACGAGGTCATGCAGGAGACCGGCATGCTCGAGAACAGCCGGCGCGTGGCCGACCAGGCGCGGCGCGCCGGCGCCACCGTCGTGCACGCCCCGATCTCGTTCGCACCCGGTTACGGCGAGCTCGGCAACCCCGACAAGGTGTACGGCATCCTGAAGGGCGTGATCGACTCGAACGCGTTCGTGAAGGGCACCTGGGGCGTCGAGATCTGCGACCAGATGGCGCCGCAGGAGGGCGACATCATCGTCGAGGGAAAGCGCGGCCTGGACACGTTCGCGACCACCAACCTCGACTTCGTGCTGCGCAGCCGCGAGATCGAGACGGTGATCCTGGGCGGCTTTCTCACCAACTGCTGCGTCGAGTCGACCATGCGCACCGCCTACGAGAAGGGCTACGACGTGATCACGCTGACCGACTGCACGGCCGCCACCAGCGGCGAGGAGCAGCGCGTCGCGACCGCCCGCGACTACCCGATGTTCAGCCAGCCGATGACCAGCGGCGAGGTGACGGAGGCGCTCCAGGGAACCTCGGTAGGGAGCGCCGGCGCCGGCTGATGCCGGCGGCTGCTTGTAGATTCGCGTGCGATGACTTCGTCCTTCCAGTGACGGCCCAGCACCGGGCCGCAAACCGGAAGGAGACGACCATGGCTCACCCTGTCATCCACGCGGAGATCCGCTCCGCCGACCCCGACGCAACTCGCGACTTCTTCGGCCAGCTGTTCGGCTGGAGCTACAGCGACGGCGCCTACCCTGGCTACACCTTCGTCGACACCGGCGTCGACGGCGCGCTGCCCACGGCTATCAGCCCGCTGCAGGGCGATGAAGATGCCGTGCTGTTCTTCGTCGGCGTCCAGGACGTCGCCGAGACGCTGGCGCAGGCCGAGCGGCTGGGCGGCCGCATCGTCCAGCCTCCGCAGACGGTGCCCGGTGTCACCTTCGGCGTGCTGGCCGACAAGCAGGGACACCTGATCGGGGTCGCCGCGAACTGACGAAACCACGGCTCGCTCCGGGGCGGCGCGGCGGCCGTCCCGGAGCTTCGACCACGCCGAGGCGCACCAACCGGTATTGATACGCCTATGGCGGCAGCGCGCACCGTGCTCGTGCTCAGCGAGAACTGGACGATGGTGTCGCCGCGCGACCTGCCGGCCCTGGTGCAGCTGGCCTGCGACGCCGAGCAGGCGGGCGTGGACACGGTGATGCTGAGCGAGCACGTGGTGCTGGGACCGGACTCGAGCGCCGCCGGCCTGATGGGGAACCCGCGCGACTACGCCGCGCCCGGGAACCAGGACCCCGCCACGCCCTGGCCGGACTCGCTGGTGCTGGCATCGGCGATCGCCGCCCGCACGAGCACGCTGCGGATCGCGCTTGCCGCTGTGATCGCGCCGCTGCGACACCCGCTGCTGCTCGCCAAGCAGCTGGCCACGCTCGACCTGCTTGCGCGCGGCCGCCTGGTCGTCCAGCCCACCGTCAGCTGGAGCGCCCACGAGTACGCCGCCCTGGGCGTGCCGTTCACCCGCCGCGGGGCGATCCTGGACGAGCAGCTGGAGGCGATGTCGGCGGCCTGGACGGATACGCCCGCCAGCCACGACGGGGAGCGCTTCTCGTTCCGGGACGTCTACGTGGAGCCCAGGCCGCACCGCGCCGGCGGCCCCGCGATGTGGTTCGGCGGCCAGCGCCTGCACGAACCGCTGCTGCGGCGGATCGTCCGCTACGGCGACGGCTTCCACCCGTTCGGCACGCCCACGCCCGAGGAGCTGGCGAGGCTACGCGAGGCGATGCGGGCCGCGGGGCGCGATCCCGCGCGGTTGGAGCTCGTGGGCGGGATCCGCGGCCGCTTCCCCGACGACCACGCGACGGCCTCGATCGACGAGGCGCTCGAGCAGGTGCCGGCCCAGCTGGCGGCCGGGTACACGTCGATCTGCTTCAAGCCCTCGATGTACACCGACGATCCGGCGGCCGTGCCCGAGCTGTGCCGCAGGGTGGTCGCGGCCATCGCCGCGATGTGATCAGAATGCCTGTTCGGCCGGGACGAACTCGCGGTCGAGCCGGAACGGATTGTCGGTGCGCGTGCCGGCCAGCAGCCCGGCCAGGATCTCGGCGCCGGCCGGGCCGGCCATCACGCCGTGTCCGCTGTAGCCGGTGTTGACGTGCAGGCCGTCGATCTCGGTCTGGCCGATCAGCGGCCGCTGGTCGGGCGTCATCGTGTACTGCCCGGCCTGGACGAACCATGCCGATCCGGCCCGCTCCCAGACGTCGCGCCAGAAGGTCGCGGTGCGCGCGATGGCGACCGGGCTGGACGGGTCGAGCAGCGCCAGAGCAAAGCCCGGATCCGCGGCCACGTGCTCCACCGGGTCCGCCCCCGGCTCCGACGCGTCCGGGTAGAGCAGGTAGGCACCCGACGCCACTGGTCGCCAGTGGCTGGTGGTCTCCTCATCGACCGTCATGGGCGCGTCGCGTGGCACCTCCGGCACATCCCACAGCACGACCCGTTGGCGGCGCACCGCCGAGACGGGCAGCTCCACCCCGGCCGGCCGCGTAAGCAGCTCGGACAACGGACCGGCGGCAACCACGGCGGCACCGGCCGCCACCGTCCCGTGGTCGGTGACCACGGCCGTCAGCCGGCCAGATGAGACCTGAAAGCCGGTCACGCCCACCCCCGTGATCACGTCGGCCGACGAGCCCTCCAGCAGGCCCATCGCGATCCGCTTCGGCTCGATCAGGCCATCGCCCTGGCGGAAGCGCGCCTGCACCACGTCGTCAGGCACCCAGGCGAAACGGCTGCGGGCCTCGTCGCCGGTCAGGAGCTCGACGCCGTCCACGCCCCAGCCGCGCTGGCGCTCCACCAGGTCACGCTGGCGTGCGACCGCAGTCTCGCTGCGGGCCAACCAGAGATAGCCCTGGGCGCGCAGCCCGGGGTCGTGCAGCGTCTGGCCGGTCTCCTCGGCGAACCGCTCGAATAGCCGCACCGACCGGCCCACCAACTCCAGCTCCTCGCGGTGCTCGAGTTGCAGCCGGTAGCCACCCACGGCGATCGCCGTGGTCATCGAACACAGGGCCGGCCGCCGTTCGACCACCAGCACCGAGATGCCGGCGCGCGACGCGAAGAAAGCGGTGGCCGCTCCCACGATGCCGCTGCCGATCACCACCAGGTCGGCCCGGGAGGGTAGGTCGCTCGTGCGCCGCATGGGTCGCTATGCTCGCACACCGATGCACCACCCACTGCTCGCAGCCGCCGTCACCCCGCTTCGCGACAACGGCGCCGCGCTCGACACAGACGCGATCGCTCCGCTGGTCGCCCACCTGGAGCAGGGCGGCGTCGACGGCGTGTTCTGCTGCGGCACCACCGGCGAGGGCGTCCTGCTCAGCTACGAGGAGCGCATCCGCGCGGCGGCCGCCTACCGGTCGGCCTGTGGCGGCAGCCTGATCGTCCACTGCGGTGCCCAGACGACCGCCGAGACGGCAGCGCTGGCGGCCCACGCGGCGTCGATCGGCGCCGACGGCGCCGCCGTGATCGCCCCGCCCTACTACCCCCTGGGCAGCGACGATCTGGTCGAGCACTTCGTGGCCGCCGCCCATGCCTGCGATCCGCTGCCCTTCTACCTGTACGCCTTCACCGCCCGCAGCGGCTACTCACTGACGCCCGAGGTGATCCGGGCGGTGGCCGAGCGCACCACCAACGTCGCCGGCCTGAAGGTGTCCGAAAGCCCGTACGACAAGGTCGCGCCCTACCTGACGCTGGGCCTGCGCACCTACATCGGGTCGGAGCCGCTGCTGCCCCAGGCGCTGGCCGACGGCGCGTACGGCTCGGTCTCGGGCCTGGCCAGCGCCTTCCCGGCAGACGTGCGCCGTGTGATCGACGAGCCCACGCCCGAGCACGCCCAGCAGCTGGCGTCGCTGCGCGACACGCTCGGCGCCACCACGTTCATCGCGGGCCTGAAGTGGGTGCTGCGAAACCACGGCGTCCCCATCCAGCCGGACGTGCGGTCGCCGTTGCCGCCGGTCAGGGATGCGCTCGCCGCGCAGCTCGCGACGCTCTGACCGCCTCCGGCACCATCCGCAGCCAGCTCTGCGGCAGCTGCCACCGGGCGCGACGCAGCACGTTGCGCATCGACCCGGTCGCATCGTGATCCAGCGGCGGCCCGTGGCCGACCGCGATCACCTCGGGGTCGAGGCCGGCGAACGCAGCCCTCGGCGGCTGCAGCCGCGCGAACGGGTGCATGCCTAGCGGATCGCCGCTGCGGGCGAGGTCGAAGCCGGCCGTGCCGAGCGTCTCGGCGCAGACCAGCAGCCGGCGGTCGGGCAGCCACAGCAGTGCCTCCCGCCAGCGGCGGCGCTCGAATACCGAGCGCTCCTCGACGCCGTCCACCGCGACCCCACTGCCGCCGAGGGCGATGGGCGTCAGCCTGGGAGCGCCCAGCCGCTCGCCGATCACGGCGGCATCGCGCTGATGGCGATCCAGCAGCGTGACGACGCCGATCACGGACGGAAGGCCGGACAGCAGCGCATCCAGCCCGTCACCGTCGACCGGGTCGACCACCAGCGTGCCGGCGTCGACCACGATCGCGCATGACGCGCGCTGCGCCGGATCGCCGGCTCCCAGCAGCCAGGCGACGGAGCCACGATCGTCCAGCGGGTGCACCTCGATAGCGGCGGAGGACATCGGTCTTACGGTAGCCGCGCTCAGCTTGCGCAGAGCGCGAGGTGGAACGGAGCCGCCAGCCGGTTCGTGGCCGCCAGCTGCGCGCGCAGCGTGGCGGCGTCCGCGGCCACCGTCGCGGCGTTACCCTTATCGGCAGCGGCCACCAGGTCCCGCGCGGTGGCGATCCCGGTCCCGAGGCTGTCGAGCAGGCGGCCGAAGGCGGCGCGGTCGGCGTCCGGCGGCGTCAGCGCCCCCAGCCGCCCCAGCTCGGCCGCCTCCAGCGCGATCGCGCGGCGCCCCTGCTGGGCCACCTGGGGCAGCGTGGTGGCGCCCTTCAGGAGCGCGATCCGCTTCTGGTAGGTGGCGCAGATGGCGCGCGCCTGAGCGACGAACCGGGCGTGGCTGACGCCGGAGCTGCTGCCGCCGCCGGCGCCGCCGAAGCAGCCGCCTGCCAGCAGCAGCAGCGCGGCCAGCGCGACGCTAGAGCGCGCCGCCCGCAGCATGCGGCGCCGTGGGATCCTCGGCCTCCGCCGCCGACTCGCGAGCCAGGTACTCCTCCGCCAGCAGCGGGTTCTCGCGCGCCCGCTCGACCACCGTCAGCAGGCTGCTCATGCTGGAGACCTCCTCCACCTGCTCCTTGATGAACCACTGGATGAACTGCTCGCCGGCGTAGTCGCCGTTCTCGCGCGCCAGCGTGGCCAGACCGCCGATCTGCTCGGTCACCCGCTTCTCCTGGGACAGCGCCAGCGCGACCGGCTCGACCACGTCCCCGAAGCTGGTGCGAGGCGCCTCGACGCCCGGGATCACCACATCCTCGCCCGCATCGAGCAGGTACTGCACCATCATCATCGCGTGGTTGCGCTCCTCGATCGCCTGCCGGTAGAAGTGCGCCGCCAGCCGAGGCAGCGTCTCGGCGTCGTAGTACACGGATACCGCGATGTACTGCTGGGACGCGCCGAACTCGTAACCGATCTGGCCGTTCAGCGCCTCGGCGAAACGTGACTGGGACATGCGGGCTATCTCCTGATGGGAACGGTGCGGTGCTGGCACAGTAGGCTATCCGACACCCGTGGCACGCGTCCGCGCCATCCACCTCTCTCCCATCAAGTCGCTCGGCCTGATGAGCAGCGAGCGGGCCACCGTGACGCCGGACGGCATCGCCGGCGACCGCGCGTTCGTGCTGCTGGACGACCGCGGCGAGGTGGCGACCATGCGCCGCTACGGAGCGCTGGCCCGGGCCGGGTCGCGGTTCGATCCGGACACCGGGCGCCTGGTCGTGGTGCTGCCTGACGGCGGCGAGGTGTCGGGCACCGTCGGCGGCGACGAGCGTGAGGCCGTCCTCATGTTCGGCCGGGACGTCCAGGGCACCATAGTCGAGGGACCGTGGGCGGAGGCGCTGTCCGAGCTGGCCGGATCGCCGATGCGGCTGATGCGCGTCGGCAACGGCCACGCCCAGGATACGTATCCAATGTCGCTGCTCTCCGAGGCATCGCTGCACGAGCTGGCCGCGCGGTCGGGCGAAGCCGAGGTCGCCGATCCGCGCCGGTTCCGAAACACGCTGCTGGTCGACGGCGTAGCGCCGCATGAGGAAGACGAATGGATCGGGTGCGACGTGCGGGCGGGCGAGGTGGTGCTGCGCGTTGCCGAGCGCGACCCACGCTGCTCCATGACCAACCTCAACCCACGTAGCGGCGAGCGCGACATGGACACCCTGCGCATGATCCTCGACTACCGCACCAAGCAGGACGGAAACGTCTGCTTCGGCGTCTACGCCGACGTCGCGCAGCCGGGCACCGTTGCCATCGGAGACCCCGTCGAACCGCTGTCGAAAGGACCATGATGATCGCCCCGTTTCGCAACCACCTGCCGGTCAAGATCAGGTTCGGCGACGGCGTCGCCTCCCAGCTCGGTGCCGTGCTGGAGGAGGAGGGCGCCGAGCGCCCGTTCCTGATCATGGACCGGGGCCTCGACCAGTTCGTGCCCGGCGTGGCCGCGGCGATCGCGCCGCTGGACGGGGCGGTGCGCTTTGAGAAGGACGCGGGCGAGCCGACGGTGGCGGTGGTCGAGCAAGCGGCCGAGACGCTGGCGGCATCCGGCTGTGACGCGGTGGTGGCGCTGGGCGGCGGATCGTCGATGGACACCGCCAAGGCGGCGCGGCTGGTGGTCGGGCAGGGCGGCCCCTACCTGCGGTTCGCCGCGGGCGGCGTCGCATACGAGCCCCCCTCGATCCCGCTGGTGTGCGTCCCGACCACGGCCGGGACCGGGTCGGAGGTATCGGGCGGCGCGGTCATCACCGACCAGGAGACCCACATCAAGGCGGGCATCGCCAGCCCGTTCCTGCGCGCCCAGCACGCACTCGTGGACGCGACGCTGACCCACGGGCTGCCGGCCAAGCTGACCGCCTACACCGGGATCGACGCGCTGGCGCAGGCGATGGCGGCGCTGGTCGTGACGGCACGCACGCCGGTCGGCGACGCGATCGGGCTGGAGGGCACGCGGCTGGCCGGCGGGGCGCTGGTGCGGGCCGTCCGTGACGGATCCGACGCCGGCGCGCGCAGCGAGATGATGTGCGCAAGCCTGCTGGGCGGCCTGGCCATGAACATCTCGGACTGCGGCTCGGAGCACTCGATCGCACAGGCCATCGGTGGGCTGCTGGGGCTCCCCCACGGGCTCACCATCGGCCTGGTTCTGGCCGAGACGATGGACCGCGACCGCCGGTTCGTTCCGGAGCAGTTCGAGCGGATCGCCGACGCGCTGGGCGAGCCCGACGATGGCTCCGGAGACGGATCGCGGGCGGTGCGCGCGGTGCGGCGGATCCTGGCCGAGCTCGAGTTCGAGACGCTGGGGTCGGTCGGCCTGGGCGAGGACCACCTCGACGAGCTGGCCGAGAACGCCCTTGCCGACTACTTCATCTCGGTGGCGCCGTCTCCGTGGTCACACGACGAGGTGGTGGCGGCGCTGCGGGCCGGGCTGGCGGTGGGCGACAGCCGCTAATCGCTGGGGGAAGGGCGCTCCGGCTGCTGCGGGTCGAGCTTGTGGCGCTTCTGCAGCTCGTTGCGGGTGGCGAGGATCACCGCCGGGGTGGCCAGGATCGACCAGAACACGCCGTAGAACGCGGCCCGGATGGGCGGCTGGTTGAGCGGCCCCAGGTGCAGCAGGAACAGCAACACCGAGAGCGTCGGAAACGCGATCGCGATCTGCACCGGCACCGACAGCCGCTCCCACGGAGCGACCAGACGCAGCCCGACCGCGGCCAGCCGCCGCTCGATCGGGCGCCACAGCGCAGCCAGCGCGCGCCAGGGTGAGAAGCTTCGAGCCACGTTGAACAGGGTAGCGTTGGACGTCGAACCAGGAGGAGCCATGAGCGAACAGGAGCTACCCGGGCCACGCGGCGCCACCGTCTCGCTGGACGGCGCGGTGTCGATCGTCACCGGCGCATCGAGCGGCATCGGCCAGGCGATCGCCCACGAGCTGCACGCACGCGGGTCGCGGGTGGTGGTGTCGTCGCGCTCGGCGGAGCGTGTCCAGGCCGTGGCGGATCAGCTGGACGGCCTGGCGGTGGCCTGCGACGTGGGCAGCTATGACCAGGTGCGGCGGCTGGTGGCGACGGCCGTGGACTGGGGCGGCAAGCTGACGGTGATGGTCAACAACGCCGGCCTGGGTGCGTTCGGGCTGCTGCACGAGATCGACCCGGGCAAGGCCGAGGAGATGATCCGCACCAACGTGCTGGGCGTGATCTACGGCATGCGCGCCGCCGGCGAGCAGCTGATGCGCCAGCGAAGCGGCGGCGGCATCGTCAACATCTCGTCGATCGTGGGCGAGTTCCCCGATCCCGGCGGCGGCGCTTACGCGGCCAGCAAGGCCGCGGTCGACCTGCTGTCGCGCACCGGCTACCGCGAGCTGCGCGACCACGGCATCCACGTGGTCAACGTGAAACCTGCGCTGACCGACACCGCGTTCTCGGCCACGGCGCGCGGCGTACAGCGGCGAATGGGCGGAGATCCGCCCGAGAAGGTGGCGCGCTGGGTTGCCGAGGCATTGGAGTCAGGTTCCACAAACACCGGGTACAGGTAGGATTCAGGTATGTCCGTCACAAGCACCGGCCCCGCCCTGCTTCCCTGGACGGAGGACGATCAGGCCAACCGGCTGCTCGCGGAGGACCCGAACGCCCTGCTGATCGGCTTCGCGCTGGACCAGCAGGTGACCGTGCAGAAGGCGTTTGCAGGGCCGCTCGTGCTGAAGCAGCGGCTCGGCCACCTCGATCCGGCCCGGATTGCGGCGATGCCGCCCGACGACCTGGTCGCGGTGTTCCGCGACCGGCCCGCCATCCACCGCTTCCCGGGCGCGATGGCCGAGCGCGTGCAGTCGCTGTGCCGCTACCTGGCCGACACCTACGACGGCGACGGCTCGCGTGTGTGGACCCAGGCCAGCAGCGGCCAGGACATGGCCAAGCGGATCGGCGCGCTGCCCGGATTCGGCGACATGAAGGTGCGCAGCCTGGCTGCAACCCTGATCAAGCAGTTCGGCGTCAAACCCGATGGTTGGGAGCAGGTACTGCCTTCCCATCCCACACTCGGCGACGCCGACACGCCCGAGGCCCTGGCCGCCTACCAGGCGGCAAAACGCGAGCACAAGCGACAGGTGCGCGCTCAAAGAGAGCGAAAGGAATAGCACCGTGCAGACAACCACAGCCGCGCCACTCGCAGACCTGATCCCCGACTCCAGGGTCGGGTGGAAGCAGAAGGGCACGATGCTGGCCCTCACCATCATCCCCTTCGTCGCCTTCGTCGCCGCCGTGGCGCTGCTCTGGAACACGGCCGTCGGCTGGACCGACCTGGGCCTGCTGGTCGTGCTGTACGTGTTCTGCGGCTTCGGCATCACGATCGGATTCCACCGCATGCTCACCCACAGCGCCTTCGAGGCCGTGAAGCCGCTCAAGGCCGGCCTGCTGATCTTCGGCTCAATGGCGGTGCAGGGCTCGGCCATCACCTGGGCCGTCGACCATCGCACCCACCACGCGCACTCCGACAAGGAGGGCGACCCGCACAGCCCCCACCACGGATTCGGCGGCGGTCTGGGCGGACAGCTGCGCGGGCTGGCGCACGCGCACATGGGCTGGATGTTCTCGCACCCCGCCGGGCAGGAGCGGGAGCGCATGGCCCGAGACCTCTCGCAGGACCGGCTGGTGCGGTTCATCGATCGCACCTTCGTGCTCTGGGCCGTGCTCGGATTCGTGCTGCCGTTCGCGCTCGGGTTCGCGCTCACCGGCACCTGGCGCGGCGCGCTCACCGGCCTCCTGTGGGGTGGCCTGGTGCGGCTGTTCCTGAACCACCACGTGACCTGGAGCGTCAACTCGATCTGCCACTACTTCGGGCGCAGGCCGTTCCCCGCCTACGACCTGTCCACGAACAACTGGCTGCTGGCGCTCCCGTCGCTGGGCGAGTCGTGGCACCACAACCACCACGTGTTCCCGACCTCGGCCTTCCACGGCCTGGGCAAGATGCAGCTCGACGCCTCCGGCCTCATGATCCGCGCCTGGGAGAAGATGGGCTGGGTGACGCAGGTTCGTCGCCCCACCAGCGACCAGATCCTGCGCAAGCTCGGCCGCGGCGACTGAGAGCCACCCGCCGCCGGCCGTAGACTGGCGTCAGTGGACGGCGACCAGATCCTGCTCGGCGACAAGCTGCGCCTGCTGGGGCGGTTCCCCGACGGAAGCTTCCAGCTGATCTACATCGATCCGCCGTTCAACACCGGCCGCCGCCAGCACCGGCGCAGCCTGCGGACGGTGGCCGACCCGGACGGCGACCGCACGGGGTTCGGCGGGCGCCGGTACCGCACGCAAGAGGTCGAGGCCACGGCCTACGACGACAGCTTCGACGACTACCTCACCTTCCTCGAGCCGCGGCTGCGCGAAGCGCGCCGGCTGCTGGACGAGACCGGCACGCTGTACGTGCACCTCGACCCGCGCGAGGCCCACTACGTGAAGCTGCTGCTTGACGACCTGTTCGGACGCGACTGCTTCCTGAACGAGCTGATCTGGGCCTACGACTACGGCGCCAAGACGCGCCGGCGCTGGCCGACCAAGCACGACACGATCCTGGTCTACGTGAAGCACCCGACCCGGTACCACTTCGACAGCGACGCGGTCGACCGCGAGCCGTACATGGCGCCCGGCCTGGTCACCCCGGAGAAGCGCGAGCGCGGCAAGCTGCCGACCTCGGTCTGGTGGCACACGATCGTGCCCACCAACGGCTCCGAGAAGACCGGCTACCCGACGCAGAAGCCGGAGGGCGTGCTGCGGCGGATCGTGCAGGC
>DATNEO010000060.1:0-4283 GCA_035553035.1 Gaiellales bacterium
GTTCGCCAGCACTGCCACCGACCCGATGATGGCGACCGCGTCGGCCACCGGCGCGCCGGCGCCGGTCTCGATGTGGAGCGCGACGCGGCTCGAGATCAGGACGGCTGCGAGCACGGCCGCCAGCGCCACGCCGTGGCTGAAAGCCAGGTCGCGGCGGCCGGTGAAGCCGTCGGCGCCGTTACAGTCGAGTGCCAGGTGCAGCAGCACCACCAGCGCAGCGGGCACTCCGGCGGCTGCCGTGTACGTGCGCAGGTTGGCTGCCGTCACGCCCACTATGGTAGCCCGCATGCAGGTGCGCCTGATCGCCAACCCCAACGCCTCGGGCGTGCAGGGAGCGCTGATCGACCAGGTGGCGGCGCGGCTGGCACGAGCGGGCGAGGTCGAGGTGCGCCTGACCGAGCGGCCCGGCCAGGCCACCGATCTGGCGCGCGCGCCGGGCGCCGACGTGGTGGTGGCGATGGGCGGCGACGGCACCGCCAACGAGGTCGCCAACGGCATTCCGCCCGAGGTGCTGATGGGAGTGGTGCCGGCCGGCGCCAGCTCGGTGTTCGCGCGGCAGCTGCGGCTGCCCAGGCGGACGCTGCCGGCGGCGGCCGTGCTGGCGGGCGCGATCGCGGAGCGGCGCTGGCGCCCGGTCGGCCTCGGCTCGGTGAACGGCCGCATGTTCACCTTCTCTGCCGGTATGGGCCTGGAGGCCGAGGCCACGCGGATCGTTGACGAGCGGCGCCGTCAACGCGCGGACGGCCGCAGGCCCCGCGACAGCGCGGTCGTGGCGGCTGCCGGGCGGGTGCTGTGGAGCGACCGCCTGTCGATGCCGGAGCGGATCACCGTGACGGCCGGCGACCGCTCCCTGCGCGCGTCCTACCTGGCGATCGCAAACCAGCATCCCTACTCCTACTGGGGCCGGCTGCCGGTGCGCACGACGCCCCGTGCCAGCTTTGCGTCGGCGTTGGACGCGGTGGTCGTGTCGGCTCTGCGGCCACGCCAGCTCTGGCGGCTGCCGGCCTACGGCCTGGTGTGGCCGCGCCACGCGCGGGGCCGAGATCGCCATGTCAGCTACCTGCACGACGTGGCTGCGCTCGACGTCGCGTGCGACGTCCCGGTCGGGCTGCAGCTGGACGGCGAGTACCTGGGGCAGGTGGAGGCGGCCGCTGTGCGCTACCACCCGCAGGCGCTGAGAATGCTCATCCCACCCGCGGCGGAGGCGTCTTTCCCGGTCCCGGCCCCGGAGCCGGCAGCGGCAGGTAGGTGACGCTGGGCCGGCCGCGCGTCGGCTGCGGGAACAGCGCCATCAGCTCATAGACGAGCACCGGCAGATCGGTGCCGACGGCCAGCCCCAGGTCGCGCGCCCGGTGCACGGTGATCGGGAAGTCGTGGGTGAAGTAGCCGCCGGCAAGGAGCTCGGCCAGGCGGCCGGCCTCCTCCGCCGGCATCCGGTCGTCCAGCAGGTCGGTCACGAAGGCCAGCACCTGGCGGCGTGCCTTCTCCGCGACGTCCGCCAGCACCAGGAACCGGTCATCGATCTGAGCCGGCTCCTTGGCCGCCACCGCGCGCAGGATCGAGGCGGCCGGCATGTCGCCCAGCTGCGGGTCGACCGGTCCCAGCACGGCGTGGGCGTCCATCACGATCTCGTCGGCGGCCAGCGCGATCAGGGTTCCCCCGCTCATCGCGTAGTGGGGCACCAGCACGGTCACCCGGGCCGGGTGGTCGCGCACCGCGTGGGCGATCTGCTCGGCAGCCAGCACCAGGCCGCCGGGCGTGTGCAGCACCAGGTCGATGTGCCGGTCGTCCGGCGTCATCCGGATCGCCCGCAGCACCTGCTCGGAGTCGTCGATGTCGATGAAGCGCACCAGCGGCACGCCGAACAGCCCGATCTGCTCCTGCCGGTGGATGATCGTGATCACCTGGCTGCCGCGCTCCCGCTGCAGCGCCGCCAGCCGTCGCGCCCGCGCCGCCACCACCGCGCGCTGCCGCATCAGCGGAGCGACCACGGTCAGGAACACGATCACCAGGAAGCCGAGTACCACCCAGACCATGGCCTGACCCTACTCTATGATCTCGCACCGATGGATCTGGCGATTGCTATCGGTCAGGGGCTGGGGCTGGCGGTGGCCGCCGGGTTCTTCGCCACGGCCCCGCTGGCGGTGGCCTCCTCGGTGGCGGCGCTGGGCTTCGCCGACGGCTCGCTGGGGTGGGCCGACGACCCGCTGACGGTGGCGCTCCTGTGGGTGCTGGCCGGCATCGAGCTCGCGGCCGATGCGATCTGGCCCGGCGCCGAGGCCGGCGGGCGGCTACTGCGGCGGGTGGTGGGCGGTGGTCTCGTGTTCGAGCTCGTGGCCGGCGACGAGCTGCCCTACGTGGGGCTCGCGGTCGGCGCCGGTGTGGCCGCCGCCGTCGCGCTGACGCTGCGCCAGATCCGGATCCGGGCGATCCGTGCCGGCGGCGACGTGCGCGGCACCGCGATGGTCGAGGACGGTACCGGTGTGGCCACGTCGGTGGCCGGAGCCGTGCCGTTCGTGGGCTTCCTGCTGGCCGGGGCGGCGGCGGTGCTGTTCGCGCGCACGCGCCGGCGCGACCAGGAGAAGTACAAGGGGCTGCGCGTCCTGCGCTGAGAACGGCGGCAGCTCGACTCGCGGAAACGTCCCGCCGCACACGGTCTGTTAACGCCGCTGACCTACAATCAGCGGCCATGCCCAAGAAGCTGATCCTGACGGTGATCGACGGGCTCGGGCCGGCCCTGCTCGACCGCGTGGTCGCCGCCGGCCGGGCACCCACGCTGGCCCACCTGCAGGAGCTGGGCGAACGCACCGACGCCTGCGTCTCCACCTTCCCCTCGCTGACGCCGGTCTGCCTGTCGTCGCTGATCACGGGCCGTCATCCGGCCGGGCACAGGATCCCGAGCATGACCTGGTACCACCGCGACGAGGGCCGCTTCGTCGAGTACGGGTCGTCGTTCCTGGCGACGCTGGCCGAGGGCACCCGTCAGATGGTGGACGACGTGCTGGTGAACCTGAACCTGCTGCACCTCTCGCCGCGCGCGACGACCGTATTCGAGGCGCTGGAAGACGAGGGGCTGGTCACCGCCGCCGTCAACACCTACATCTGCCGGGGCCGCGTGCGCCATTCGATCACCCGCGAGGCGGCGCGCCGGATCGCCCGGCGGGTCGGGATCGTGGACGCCGTGTACGGGCCGCGCCGGTACTTCTTCGGCGAGCTGTTCTGGTCCGACGACACCGGGGCGCCTCGTAACTTCGGTGGGTCGGTCGACCGCCACGGCGGCCATGTCGGGCGCTGGCTGGTGACCCGCGACGGATTCGACTTCCTGTTCCTGTACCTCTACGAGACGGACGCCGCTCAGCATCGGGGCGGGGACGCGATCGGCGCGGTGGAGCAGGCGGATGCCTCTCTGGGACTGCTGGTCGACGCGGCCGGCGGGTGGGACCAGTTCCTGGAGCGCTATGCCGTGATGGTGGTGGCCGACCACAGCCAGAGCGCGGTGGAGCGGGCCGTCGACGCGCATGAGCCGCTGGAGGGGCTGAAGCTGTTCCGCTCCAGCCGCCACTCCGATCCGGCCGAATGCGACCTGGCCGTGGCCGCCAGCAACCGGGTGGCGATGGCCTACCTCCTGCCCGGCGGCCGGCTGACCGCGAGCGAGGTCGGGCACCGGTACGCCCGGCACCCGTTCAGCGACGTCGTGATGTGGCAGGAGGGTGCCTGGTATGCCGTGCGCCGCGAGGGCGGTGAGCTGCGCTTCCGGCGCGGCGAGGAGGTCGAGGACGCGCGCGGTAACAGCTGGGAGCTGGCCGGCGACCGCGACCTGCTCGACCCTGCGCTCTATCCGAACGCGCTGGAGCGGATCGAGGGCGCCGTGTCGTGCGCGACCTCGGGCGACGTGATCGTGTCGGCCCGGCTCGGCGACGAGTTCGCGGACTCGGGCGGCCAGCACCACGCCGGCGGCGGCAGCCACGGCTCGCTGCGCGCCGAGGACTCGCTGGTGCCGCTGATCACGGCCGGGTTTGACGCGCCCACCAGCCTGGGAGCTCAGCCGTCGATCACCGATCTGACACCGCTGGCGCTGCGGCACTTCTCACACACGGCGGAGCCGGCCAGATCAATCATCTAGGCTGTGTCGGATGAAGGACGCTCGTACCGACGTGGCCGCTGTCGGCCTCAAGGGCCATGCCGAGCGGTTCAACGTCGGGGTGCGAAGCCATCACAACTGGCTGGAGCTGGCGCGCTTCTGCGTCGTGGGCGGATCCGGCTACGTCATCAACGTGGGGCTG
>DATNEO010000061.1:0-5830 GCA_035553035.1 Gaiellales bacterium
AGCGGGTCATCTGCTGGAGCTGGCTCCGTGAACTGGTCAGGCCGCCGCCTCCACATGCTCGGCATCGGTGGCGCCGGCATGTCTGCGCTGGCCACGGTCGCCTATGCCTGGGGCGCGGACGTGAGCGGCTGCGACCGGGCCGCATCGCCGTACTCCGACCGTCTGGTCAGGTTCGGCGTGCCGGTCTCCCTCCAGCACGACCCGGCCCACCTCGAGCACGGCATGGAGCTGGTCGTGTCGTCGGCGATCTCGGCCGGTGAGCCGGAGCTGCTGGCCGCCCGCGACCTGGCGCTGCCCCGGCTGCACCGAGCCCAGCTGCTGGCCGAGATGGTGGCATCGAGGCGATCCGTCTGCGTTTCCGGTGCCCATGGAAAGACCACGACCTCGGCCATGATCGCCTACGCGGCGCAGCGGCTGGGGCTGGACCCGACGTACCTGGTCGGTGGCGAGGTGCCGCAGCTGGGAGGAAACGCGGGGCCCGGCGGCGGCACCATGCTGGTGGCCGAGGCCGACGAGTCGGACGGCTCGCTGTCGCTGCTGCGGCCGCGCGTGGCGGTCGTCCTCAACGTCGAGCTCGACCACCACACGCGATTCGCCGGCATCAGCGAGCTCGAGCGCCTGTTCTCAGATTGGACAATGGAGCTGCCGTCCTCGGGCGCGCTGATCCAGCATGAGTCGCTGTCGCTGCCCACCGAGGCAACGGCACAGCGGTTCGGCTACGGCGACGTTGAGTGGCAGGTCAGCGCCGTCGAGCAGGCGGCCGGCAGCACTGGGTTCTGGTTGCGCACGCCGGAGGGCACGCCGCTGCACGTGACGCTTGCGCTGCCCGGCGCCCACAACGCCCTCAACGCTGCGGCGGCGATCGCCGGCCTGCATGCACTGGCCGGCGTCGACGTGGCCGAGGCGGCGGCCGCCCTGGCCGAGTTCACCGGCGCCGGCCGCCGCTTCGAGCTGCGCGGCGAGCGTCACGGCATCTGGATCGTCGATGACTACGCGCACCACCCCACCGAGGTCTCGGCCACGATCGAGGCAGCACGTACCTGGGCGCCCGGCCGGGTGGTGGTCTGTTTCCAGCCGCACCTGTACTCGCGCACCGAGGCGCTGGCGTTCCACTTCGGCCGCGCGCTGGCGACCGCCGACGAGGTGGTGGTGACCGAGATCTACCCCGCCCGAGAGGATCCGCTGGAGGGCGTCACCGCGAAGCTGGTGGTGGACGCGGTCAGCGAGGCGCGGCCGGGAATGCCGTTGGCCTACGAGCCCACCCTGGACGCCGGCGCGCGCTACCTGGGCAGCCGCATTCGCCGCGGCGACATGGTGGTGACGATGGGCGCGGGCGATGTGCGGCGCGTGGGGGACATGCTGCTGGAGCAGGTGTGACGGAGGCGCCGCCGTTCGTCGAGCGCGACGTCCCGATCGCGCGGCTGACGACGGTGGGCACTGGCGGGCCGGCCGCCTACTTTGCTCGGCCGGAGACGACCGGCCAGCTGCGCGACCTGCTGCGCTGGCGGCTGGCCGAGGGCGTCGAGATGGCGGTGATAGGCCTGGGCTCGAACCTGCTGGCGGCCGACTCCGGCTTCGACGGTCTGGTGGTGCGGCTCGCGGGCGAGCTGGCCGCGATCGACCGCGACGGCGATGCCATCGCGTGCGGCGGCGGGGCGTCGCTGGCCGCGGTGGTGAGACGGGCGACGGAGTGGGGGCTGTCGGGCGTCGAGTTCGGCTGCGCGATCCCGGGCACGGTCGGTGGCGCCGTGCGCATGAACGCCGGCGCGTACGGGGGCGAGATGCGCGACGTGCTGTCCGAGGCGCTGGTGCTGGCCGGCGACGGCGAGCGCAGCGGCGGTGCCGACGACCTGGCGATGCGCTACCGGGGCTCGAACGTGACGGCCGGTGAGGTGGTGGCGGCCGCGCGGCTGTCGCTGAGGGCGGGGGACAGCGCCGCGATCGCGGCCACCGTGCGCGACATGCAGCGGCGCCGCAAGGAGGCGCAGCCGTCGGGCGTGCGCACGTTCGGAAGCGTCTGGAAGAACCCGTCCGATCAGCTGGGGGCCGGGCGGCTGCTGGAGCGCTGCGGCCTCAAGGGCTACCGGATCGGAGGTGCCCGCATCTCGCCCGTGCACGCGAACTTTATCGAGAACGTGGACGGCCAGGCGTCGTCGGCGGACGTGATCGCGTTGATGGCCGAGGCGCGATGCCGGGCTCGCAAGGAGGGCGTCGAGCTGGAGCACGAGGTACAGATGCTGGGGCCGATCGCCTTGCCCGAAGACTGATCAGGGAACGCGGATGTCGCGAGCCTCGCTCGCGCTGCGGCGCTCCTGCGCGGTCAGCTCGGCGGTCTTCACCGGCGTCACGACCGACCAGTGATGGCCGACCGGGCAGCGCTGGAGTCGCCACCAGCCGAACCGCACCGACTTCAGCGAGCCGCCGGGGATCCAGATCGTGGTGAAGAGGTGGCCCTGCCTGCAGCGCACGACCACGTTCCCACCCAGCCGGCCGGACCGGATCCGAAGCGCAACGGCCTCCAGCAGGACGACGCTCCCGGCGAAGATCGCCTTCCGACGAAACCGGCCGTGGCGCTTGCTGTCGTGGCGCCTGCCCATCACACAAATCGTACCCCTGGCAGGCCGGTGCGCTGGGAGCGCTACGATTGGTACATGAATCCGGTTGCCGCACTCACGCGAAAAGGCGCGACGCCTGGTCAGGCCGCGACCGTCGTCTTCGGGCTGCCGCTGCTGATCCTGGCGACCCTCGGGCTGCTGCTCCTTGACCGGCAGTCCGGAGAGGCGGCGCTGGTCGTGCTCGCGGTCAGCGCTCCGCGCGCGCTGCTGTGCATGGCGGCGCGCTGGGGAGACCCCGGCGAGGGCGCGGTGATCGCGGAGCTGCCCGAGTGGCGCGCCGTGCAGTTCAACCGCTGATTGCCGGCGAGAGGCGGCAGGTTTCCCCCGGCCGCCGCCGAAAAGGTGGCAGTGCAGCTCGTCTCGGGCATAGATGATGCACTCCTGATTCGCCGGCGCGAACTCGTCCGCGCGCAGGGGCGCCGCAGGCTGACCGTGCTGCTGGTGGTGCTGGGCACGCTGGTCGCCCTGGCCGGGTACAAGCTGATCGCGATGTCCTCCGCCTTCGCCGTCGACAGGGTTCGCGTGACCGGCGCGCCGCCGGCACTCGCGCGCAAGATCCACGCGGCCGTCGAGCGGGAGGCGCAGGGCCGCAACCTGCTGTCGGTCGAGCGCGGCGCCATCGCCGGATCGCTCAGCGACATGCCATACATCCGCTCGGTGTCGGTCGATCGAGCGTTCCCGCACACGCTGGCGGTGACCGTCCGTGTCGAGCACCCGTCGATGGTTGTCGCCGTTGGCAAGTCGGACTATCTGGTCTCTCCCGACGGGCGCGTGCTGGAGATGCGCTCGAAGGCGCCGGCCGGCCTGCCCGCGGTGTCCCTCCCCGCCGGCACCACCCTGCTCGTGGGCAGCACCACCGGCGACGCCAACGTCCGCGCCGCCCTGTCGGTGCTGTCCCATACCCCCGCCGGATTCCGGCACCGCGTCGGTCGCATCACGAAGCTCACGGCCGATTCAGGGACGGTGTCCGCGCAGGTCGGCACCCACATCACACTGCGCCTGGGGACGCCCGACGATCTGGCCTTGAAGCTGGCCGTGGTGCAGCGTGTGATGCGCCGGATCACCGGGCAGCAGCGACACGATCTGTCCTACATCGATGTGTCCGCGCCGGGCCGACCCGCCTACGGCCTGCGTTCTACCTTACCCTCAAGTTTAGGGTGAGACTTCATTCCATCAAGTTCGGCTTGACACCGAGGGTTGCGCGAGGTACCCTGGCGACCGTGCCCCCTGCAGGCCGAGTGGATTTCGGCTCGTCAGGCGGGCTCAACGTCTTTTTGGGAGCACTCTCAGGCTGACCGTGAGGTGGAGTTCGGCAGCAGGGGCCGCGACGGAGGTAACGCAATCATGAGGGATCAGAGCGGGAACTACCTGGCCGTTATCAAGGTCGTGGGCGTTGGCGGTGGTGGCACCAATGCCGTCAACCGCATGGTCGACGCCGGCCTCCGCGGCGTCGAGTTCATCGCCGTCAACACCGACGCGCAGGCGCTCCTGATGTGCGATGCCGACGTCAAGATCCACATCGGCTCGAAGATCACGCGTGGCCTCGGCGCCGGCGCCGACCCGTCGATCGGCCGCGAGGCCGCGATGGAGAGCCGCGACGAGCTGAAGGAGGCGCTGAAGGGCGCCGACATGGTGTTTGTCACCGCCGGCAAGGGCGGCGGCACCGGCACCGGCGCTGCTCCCATCATCGCCGAGATCGCGCGCGAACTGGGCGCCCTGACGGTGGGTGTGGTGACGCGGCCCTTCTCGTTCGAGGGACAGAAGCGCGGCGACCAGGCCGAGCAGGGCATCCGCGCGCTGCGCGAGAAGGTCGACACGCTGATCATCATCCCCAACGACCGCCTGCTCCAGGTGGTCGAGAAGCGCACCTCGATCGTCGACGCCTTCCGCATCGCCGACGACGTGCTGCGACAGGGCGTGCAGGGCATCACCGACCTGATCACGGTGCCCGGCCTGATCAACCTCGACTTCGCCGACGTGCGCACGATCATGCGCGAGGCCGGGTCGGCGCTGATGGGCATCGGTCTGGCCAGCGGCGAGAACCGCGCCGGCGAGGCCGCTCGCGCAGCCATCTCGTCGCCGCTGCTCGAGGCCTCGGTCGAGGGTGCCACCGGCATCCTGCTGAACATCACCGGCGGCGCCGACCTGGGGCTGTTCGAGGTGAACGAGGCGGCCGAGATCATCGGCAGCGCCTCCGACGCCGATGCGAACATCATCTTCGGTGCGGTGATCGACGAGGCGATGGGCGACCAGGTGCGGGTGACCGTGATCGCGACCGGCTTCGACCGCGGCTCGCGGGCGCGTCCGGCGGCCGCCTTCGCGACCGGTACCAGCGACCGTTCCAAGCTCGAAGAGACCGACGCGGGCGACTTCGAGGTGCCGCGCGAGGCGCTCGAGATCCCCAGCTTCCTGCGCGACCAGTAACGGTCTGTGGGAGGGCGGCAACCCCGGCGGCGGGAGCCGCCGGAGCGCCGGCGTCGAGGTCAACCGGGAGGCACGAGCCGCCTGGTCGCGCATCGATCGTAACCCGATCGTCGCCGTGCTGAGACCCCGGTGTGGCCGGCCTCCCCGCGGCGGCGGCCGGTCAGGGTAGACTGCCTGCCCGCAATGCCTGAGGAGACCGCGCTGCGCCGGACGCCGCTGTTTGACCGCCATGTCGCGGCGGGTGCGCGGATCGTTCCGTTTGCCGGTTGGGAGATGCCGGTGCAGTACGAGGGCGTCATCCCGGAGCACCTGGCGGTGCGCACCGCGGCCGGCGTGTTCGACGTGTCTCACATGGGCCAGCTGGAGCTGCGCGGGGCCGGCGCGCTCGCCTTCGCCCAGCGGATGCTGTCCAACGACCTCGACCGGATCGACGCCGGCCACGCGCAGTACACGCTGCTGCTGGACGAGCGCGGCTGCCCGATCGACGACCTGATCGCGTACCGGTTCGCCGACGACCATCTGCTGCTGGTGGTGAACGCCTCCCGTGTCGACGATGACCGCGACTGGCTGGAGCGGCATCTCGGCGAGGGCGTGGTGCTCGACGACCGCTCCTCGCAGACGGCGATGCTGGCCCTGCAAGGACCGACCGTGCTGGGCCTGGTCGAGCTTCCGCAGCTGGTGCCGTTCGGCTTTGCCGAGTCGCAGGTCTGCGGGGTGCCCGCCCTGGTTGCCCGTACCGGATACACGGGTGAGCCCGGCGTCGAGCTGATGTGCGCGATGGAGCGGGCGTG
>DATNEO010000062.1:0-4085 GCA_035553035.1 Gaiellales bacterium
TCGTGGAGCAGGACGTCGATCCCGGACAGCAGGAAGCGCGCCGCCCAACCTCCGCCGATCACGCCGGCACCCAGCAGGCCGACCCGTCCGACCGTTGCCACCCGATCAGGCACGACGCACCAGGTCGAGCCTGTCGCGTACCTCCTCGGGGCCGAGCACCCGCACGTTCATCGAGTCCAGAAGGGCCACCGCCCGTTCGACCAGCTGACCGTTGGTCGCGAGCACGCCACGGCTGAGGTAGAGATTGTCCTCCAGCCCGACCCGGACATTGCCGCCCACGAGCACCGCGAGCGCGGCGAACGGGATCTGCATCCGCCCGATCGCAAACGCTGAGAAGACGGCGTTTGCAGGCAGCCGGTTGACCATCGCAAGCAGGGTGCCAGGATCGTCGGGGGCCCCGTACGGAATACCCGTGCAGAGCTGGATCATGGGCGGTTCGTCGATCAAACCGTCGCGCAGCAGCTCCTCCACCATCACCAATCCGCCGGTGTCGAACACCTCCAGCTCCGGCCGCACGCCCAGCCGCTGCACCCGGGCGGCCATCGCCCGCAGCACTCCCGGCGTGTTCACCATCACGTAGTCGCCACCGGCGGCGAAGTTCATGCTGCCGCAATCGAGCGTGCAGATCTCCGGCAGCAGCTCCTCGACGTGGACCAGCCGCTCGGAGGCGCCGACCATGTCCGTGCCGGTGGCATCCAGCGGCAGCGGGGCCTCGTCTCCGCCCAGCACCAGATCTCCACCCATGCCGGCGGTCAGATTGAGCACGACGTCGACCCCACTCGACCGGATCCGCTGGACGGCGTCCCGGTACAGTCCCGGGTCGCGTGAGCCGCGTCCGGTGGCGGGGTCACGTACGTGGATGTGCACGATCGCCGCTCCAGCCGCGGCCGCCTCGATCGCGCTCTCGGCGATCGCGGCCGGTGTCACCGGGACATTGCCGCTGCGTCCGGTCGTGTCACCGGCTCCCGTCACAGCGCAGGTGATGAACGCTTCCCAGTTCATTCGTGCGCGGCCAGCGAGTTATCTGGAAGCTGTGCGCTCGCGCCCCGATGCGCACAGATCAGGGGGGTCGCGGTGGTCATGGCGACAGCCCGGGCACGGCGATCGCTGCGGCCACACGCTCGCGGATCTCCTCGTCTGCATGGCCGCGTAGACCGACCGTCGTGCGCCGCGACAGCACGTCGTCGACGGTTGCCGCCCATTCGTTGCTGACCGCGTACGGCACCTGCGCCCAGACATCCGGGCCGTCTGCGTGGATACGGCCCATGTCGTGACCGCCCGCTCGGTCGAGCAGCTCGAGCGCCGCTGCTCCGTAGTTGCGGGCCAGATTCGCGACCACGTCGCCGGGCAGGGCAGGGTGCCGACGCGCGAGCGACCGTTCGACCAGCACCGGAGGCGCAGCTCCCGGCAGCGGCCGCACCGGCATATCGACGCGCCTCCCTGCTCCCAATCGGCCGAGCGCGAGACGGGCCGCGTCACGGCCGATCGCTCGCCACATCGTCAGCTTCCCACCGGCCACCGAGATCATTCCCGCCGGGCCGCGGCTGAGGACAGTCCCCCGGCGAATGCGGCTCGTTGCACCCGTCGACAGCGGCAGCACCCGGAGACCCGCCATCCGGGAGACCACGAGACTCGGATGAACCGCATCGCGATCCAGCGCGACCGCCGCCTCGTCCAGGATCCTGGCGGCGTCCTGATCGGTGGCGGCCACCGAGCTCGGGTCGCCGGCGAACTCGTCGTCGGTCGTTCCGAGCAGCAGCAACCCCTGCCACGGCACCGCGAACGAGACCCGGCCTTCGGACAGCGGCGTGGTAACCGCGGCGCTCCAGCCGTCACCTCCCCGCACGAGCAGGTGCACGCCCTTCGACAGGCGGACGCTGGTCTCTGCACTCGGCGATTCCAGCCTGCGCACCTCGTCCACCCAGGGCCCGGCGGCGTTCACCACGGCCGTGGCCGAGACCATGAACGACGCCCCGCCAAGCCGGTCGACCAGATCGGCACCGGTCAGCCTCCCGCCGCTGAAGCGCAGACCGACCACGTCGGCGTGGGTGAGCACGTGCGCGCCCCGTTCGGCAGCGCCCTGCAGCACGGCCAGGGTGAGGCGAGCGTCATGGGTGACGTGATCGTGGTAGACGACCACGCCCCGGGTGCGACCGACCGCAAGATCGGGCACCAACCGCTCGGCCTCGGACTGGGAGATGCGCCCACCGCGTCCGTCCATCCAGCGCGCCAGCGCCGAGTAGGCCGCGACACCGGACCGCACCTTCCAGAGCGGCACCGGGCCGTCCTCGAGGACCGGGACCAGGAACGGCGTCGGAGCGGCCAGCTGCGGCGCCATCACGCGCGCTGTGGCCCACCGCTCGGAGTGGGAGCGAAGCACCTGGCCGACGTCGCCCATCTCGAGGTAGCGCAGCCCGCCGTGCAGGAGCTTGGACGATGCGCTCGAGGTTGCGCCGGCCAGGTCGCCTCGATCAACCACCGCCACGCGAGCGCCCGCGCTGGCGGCGGCCAGCGCGGTCGACGCACCCAGGATCCCGGCTCCGATCACGAGCAGGTCGACCGTCTCGCCGGCAACGCGATCCAGCGACCTCTCGCGTGAAAAGCCTGCAGTCATCGCCAGCCATGGTAGTGAGGCGAGGCAAGTGATCCCGCCGCTCTCGACGATGCAGCCTCAGCGCATCGACTCGTGGCCGGCGGTCGGCTGCCGGGGTTCTGCCGCCATGCGCTTGAGCTGCGACCGGTCGACCTTGCCGCTGGCGGTGCGCGGCATCCGCTCGAGAAACACGATCTCCTCCGGCGCCTTGTATCCGACCCGATCACGTGCGAAGCGGATCAGGTCCTGCGCCGCGGGACGCTCCGCGCCATCGCGGAGCTTCACATACGCCCGCACATTCTCGCCATGGACGAGGTCGTGAATGCCCACGACGCCGGCGCTGCCAACGGATGGGTGCTCGAGCAGGGCACCTTCAACCACCTGTGGCGTGATGTTCGAGCCGTCGTGGACGATGATCTGCGTGCGGCGACCGCAGAAATACAGGTAGCCGTCCCCGTCGGCCCGCATGACGTCACCGGTGTCCAGCCAGCCATCGTGGAATAGCTCAGCGGTCGCCCGATCGTTGTCCCAGTAGCCAACAGTGGCGGACGGCGCGCTGATCCAGAGTCGGCCCTGTCCGCCGGCGTCCACCTCGCCGCCGTGGCCGCCGCGGATCTCGACCGTGACACCGGGCACCGGCCGGCCCACCGAACCGACCCGGATCTCCTGGGACGGCGGGCTGACGGCCGCGAGGCCAACCTCGGTAAGGCCGTATGCCTCGTCGATGACGATCCCCGTCAGGCCGGTGAACTCTCGCTCGAGCTCGGCCGAGACACAGTCGCCGGCGGCGCGGCACAGCCGCAGCGAGGCAAAGTCCTCGCCGCGAGCGCCGTGGTCACGGGTGAGGGCGAACAGCGCCGACGGGAGCATCGACAACACCGTCGGCCTACCGTCGCGCAGCAACGGCAGCAGCTCATCGCCGTCGAAGCTGCGGGCGACAATCAGACCAGCGCCGACGCTGAGGGCGGCGAACGATACGTAGAACGCGCCCACATGCGACAACGACGATCCGGCCAGCAGCCGGTCATCGGCGCGTAGCTCCAGGCCCGCGGCCGCGATCGCGAGCATCCAGCCGACCGTCTGGTGGGTGTGGGTGACGCCCTTGGGAGGGCCGGTGCTGCCGGACGTAAAAAAGATGACCGCGGGCTGCGAGGAATCCGGCGGAGGCGGCGACGGCGCCGTCGGCTCGCCGTCGATCAGGTCATCGAAGGAGACACCGTCGCGGCTCGGTTGCGGGTAGCCGATCCTCCCCAACGGCAGGTGCCCCGACGCCGGACTCTCGTCAAGGTCGGGCTCCCGCTCGGCATGCACCAGCAGCGCGCGGGCGCCGCTCGCGGCGAGCGCGTGGTCGATCTCCGTGGCGGTGTAGCGGTAGTTGAGGGGCGTCGCCACCAGTCCGGCCCGGAAGCAGGCGATGTAATGAGCGATCAGCCTCGGCCGGTTCGGCATCAGCGAGGCGATCCGATCACCGGGGCGCAGCCCCATCTCGAGG
>DATNEO010000063.1:0-9744 GCA_035553035.1 Gaiellales bacterium
CCTGCTGAACGTGCTGTTCCGAACGGGCGTGTCGGATGCGCACTGCGGCCTGCGGATGGTCGCCCGCTCGGCGCTGCCCCGCCTCGACCTGCGCACGCCGGGGATGGAGTTCGCGTCCGAGATGGTGATCAACGCGAAGCGGGCGGGCCTGCGGATCGAGGAGACGCCGATCACGTACGAGGCGCGGCCGAGCGGCAGCCACTCGAAGCTGCACTCGGTGCGGGACGGCCTCCGGCACGTGCGCTACATCCTCGCCTGGGCCTCGGGCACCGCCTTGGCCGCACCCGTGGCGGTGCTGGCGGCGCTCGGCATCGTGCTGGTGCTGCTGCCGGGCGCGTCGGTGCGGGACGTCGCCGCCGGTGCGGTGCTCTTGACCGCGGCGGCGCTGGCCCTGCAGGCCACCGTCTCGCTGCTTGTTTGGCGCCTGATCGCAATCCGCGGCGACCGCTCCGGGTGGATGCGACGGGCGATCGACCGCCGCATGGTGCTCGCCGCTGCGGCCGTGACGGTGGCGCTGGCGGTGGCGGGCACCTCGGCCTACGCGCCGCGCGCGGAGCAGCACAGCCACCACGTGAGCGTGCGCTCCCACCACGCCGACACGGGGACGAGCCGCTCGTGAGTGCGCTGGAGCAGGTGAAGCGCGCGTATCGCGCCGCCCTCTCACTGCTGCTCCGCCATCGCCTGTTCGCGTCGCTGGCCGCGCTCTCGGCCCTGATCCGCGCGCTGGTCTGGTTCGCCTACCAGCCGGGCTTCTTCTTCTTCGGGGACTCGTTCACGTACCTGGGGAACTCCGTTGGCCTGAAACCGAATCCGATCCGCCCGATCGGGTACCCGCTGTTCCTGCACGTGCTGTTGCTCGGGCACGACATCGCCGTGGTGACCGCGGTCCAGCAGCTGTTCGGGGTGATCACGGCAGGCATCTGCTACGCGCTGCTCCGCCGCTTCGGCGCCGGCCCGGTGCTGGCGTCGGTGGCCGCTGCGCCGGTCCTGTTCGACGGCTACCTGATCGACATCGCGCAGTACATCGTCGCCGAGAGCCTGTTCATGCTGCTGGTGATGGGCGGGCTGGCGCTGCTCGTGTGGCGGAGCCGTCCCTCGCCGACGGCCTGTGCCGCGGCGGGCGCCCTGCTGGGTGCTGGCGCGGTGACGCGGACGGTGGGCATGGCGCTGCTGCTTCCGGCACTGCTCTACGTGGTGGTGCGCTGGGTCGGGGTGCTGCGCATCGTGCTGCTCACTGTGGGATTCGCGGTGCCGATTCTCGGCTACGCCGCCGCGTTCGACGCGACCTGGGGCCAGTTCTCCGTCACCAAACACGACGGTTACTTCCTCTACGGCCGCGTCTCGACGTTCGCGAACTGCTCGAACTGGAACGTCCCGCCGGCTCAGCGCGGGCTCTGCTTCCACGGTCCGCCGGCGCAGCGACACAATCCCAACTACTACGTGTGGCACAAGTGGAGCGGTCGTGCCTATCATCGCCACCCGTTCGGCCTGGACAGCCAGCTGCGCTCGTTCTCGCTGGCGGCGATCGAGCACGAGCCTGAGGCCTATGCCTCGACGATCCTGGGCGACCTTGCGCACTATGCGTCCTTCGGGCACTGGACGAACAACTTCGACACGCCCTTCACGCACTGGCGGTTCCCCACCACCCTGGACGGGCCGCACCTGGCCCGCACGGAACAGTCGATCGCACGCCACGGAGGCACGCTGGCGCTCGACCGGTCGCTGGTGGGACTGCTGCGCGACTACCAGCGGGTGATCTTCCTGCCCGGCACGGTGATGGCGGCGATCCTGCTGGCAAGCGTGGCAGCTGCCGCCGCCGGCCGCCGGCCGCCGGCGCGGCGGCTGCGCGGCGAGGCGATGCTGTTCGGGTTCGCGGCCCTGCTGCTGCCGATGACGGCTGCAGCGACCACCATGTTCGACTACCGCTACGCGCTGCCGGCGATCCCGCCGCTGTGCGTGGCGGCCGGCATCGCCGGCCTGGTGGCCGCCGACCGCGTGCGCGCGCGGGCGGACACCCGCTTGCCGGCCGAGGCGATCGCGCCGACCGCCCCGGCCGATCCGGGTGCCGAGCCGACGACCGTCGGCACCATCGCCTGACGCCGGCCGGATAGGCTGCGGCCGTGTCCCGTTCCCGGAGCGCCGCGGCCCTCGTCGTGCTCGCGCATCCCGAGCCCTCGTCCTTTGCAGCAGCGCTTGCCCACACCGCGGGTGATGCGCTGCTGGCCGCCGGCTGGAGCGTGGAACTGGTCGACCTCTACCTGGAGGGGTTCGATCCGGTGCTGTCGGCGGCCGACTTCTCGGACCGGCTGATCGCCGAGCGGCTGCAGCCCATGGACGAGCAGGCGCACGCCGCAGCCGGCGGCACGTTCGCACCCGACCTCGCTCGCCACGTGGAGCTGTTCCAGGCGGCCGACCTGCTGGTGCTCGTCTCGCCGATGTGGTGGTTCTCGGTGCCGGCCATGCTCAAGGGCTGGATCGACCGCGTGTTCGCAAACGGCGTGGCCTACCGCTACCCCGAGGTGCCGGCCTGGTCGGGCTTCCTCGGAGACAAGCGGGGAATGCTGGTGATGACCTCCTCGTACGAACCGAGCTCGTTCAGCGACGACTACGTGGGGCAGCTCACGCACGTCCTGCACCCGCTGTTGCACGGCACCCTCGCGTACACCGGGATGCAGGTGGTCGATCCCTTCATCGCCTACGCCGCGGACTCGGTCGATCAGGACACCCGCCGGCGCTACCTGGCCGAGCTGAGCGCCCGCCTCTCGGCGCTGCCGCGTTCGGAGCCGGTCAGGGAGTGAGCTCGTACGGGTAGCTCGTGAGCGTCTCGCAGCCGTCGTCGGTCACCAGCAGCAGGTCCTCGAACCGCACCTCGCCGACCTCACGCTGCCACAGCCCGGGCTCGACCGCGATCACGTCCCCGGCCACCAGCGGGTCATGCCCTGCCTGACCGAGCGCCGGATCCTCGTGCACGGCGAGCCCGACGCCGTGGCCGAGCGAGAACTGGAAGCCCTCCTCCGGATCGATCCCCGGAGTCGTGCGCTGCGTGGCAAACCCGGCCAGCTCGAACACCTCGCAGGCGACGGCGTGCAGCTCGCGGCCGGTGATTCCGGGCCGCACCGCCTGGCGGGAACGCTCCAGCGCCTCGCGGACGACCGACTCGAGCACGCGCACGCCGTCTGTGACGTCGCCGATGACCAGCGTCCGGGTCATATCCGCCCAGCACCCCGACTGCTCGTCCTGCGGCCACAGGTCGATCACGATCGGCAGGTCGGCGGGCAGCGGCCCGGAGCCGGGATCGTGACCGGTCCCCTGCCACAGCGAGCCCACGATCACGTCCGGCGGTGCCGGGGCGCCGCTGCGCCGGCAGGCCTCCCGCAGCTCGGCGCGCACCATCTCGGCGGTCAGCGGCTTCCCGTCGTGCAGCAGCCCCTCGCCGGCGGGCACGGCCTGGGCGAGCAGGTCGGCCGCGGCGCGCAACCCGGCCTCGGCCGCGGCCTGAGCACGGAGTATGCCCGCCAGCTCGTCCCGCGACTTCACGCGCCTCCTGGATGCGATCGCGTCGTGGTCGGGCCGCAGCACGATGCCGTCCGCCCGCAGGCGGTCGGCCACCGCGACCGGCATCTCCGGGTCGACGACCGCTTCCCGTACTGCCATCGCGGCCGCCGCCCGCGCCACCAGTTCCAGATCGAGCTCGTGCATCTTCAGTCCGCTCTCGCGCAGCTCCTGAAAGCCGAGGTCGGCCAGGTCGTGGTACACGGCATCGGGCGCGACGGCTTCGATCCGGGAGCTCTCAAGCGGGCTGACCATGATGTGTAGCCTGCCGCCGATGATGCCGAGCAGGAACGGATCGCCGATCGAGACCGGTAGCTCGTGGCGCATTGCCTGCGAGCGCTCAGTGTCCCCGTAGAACAGCAGGTCGGTCATGGCCGGAACCTACCCGGCCCGGCCGGCGACGGGCGAATCGGGGTGTAGTTGCGCTGGCATGTCCGACGCTGATGACGCTGCCCGCCCTCAGTACTGCACGCTCTCCACCGTCTCGACGATCCGCACCTGCGGTGCGCCGCGCAGTGCCGGCGCGGCCTGCTTGGATCGCCACAGCTCTCCCAGCGCGACCTTGCACCGCTCGGCCTCTGCCGGGGTGTCGAACTCGAGGTCGACGGCGACGTAGTTTGGGTCGTCCAGAGGGCGGAACACCCGGTGCGCCCGCACCCCCAGCTGTTCTCTGCCGATGGGATCGCGGTCGAATGCGGACTTCCAGAGGTCGAAGTCGCTGATCGCATGCTCGAGGCGAAGTGTCGTCATGGCCGTTCCTTCCATTTATTCACGATTCTATATGGGTAATGATTTCTCGGCTACAGTACCAGACGTGAACACGCACGGCAGCGATCGGCGCCCCTACCACTCCCCGCGCCGTCAGGAGCAGGCCGCAGCGACCCGTACGCAGATCCTGGCGGTCGCTCAGCGGCTGTTCGAGCACGACGGCTACGCGGGCACCTCCATGGCCGCGGTAGCAGCCGACGCCGGCGTCTCGCTGAAGACCGTGTACGTCGCGTTCGAGACCAAGCGCGGCCTGTTGCGGGCTGTCTGGCACCGCGTGCTGCGCGGCGACGGCGACAGCGTCCCGGTTGGTGACCAGCCCTGGTTCCGGCGCGTCCTCGATGAGCCCGACCCGCGCAACCAGCTGCGGCTGAACGCGCAGAACTCACGCGAGGTCAAGGAGCGCGCCGGCCAAATCATGGAGGTGATCCGCACCGCGGCGCCTGGCGACGCCGAGATCGGAGCCCTTTGGCAGCGGATCGAGACCGAGTTTCACGCCAACCAGCGCCAGGTGATCGAGAGCCTCCACCGCAAGCATGCCCTGCGAAAAGGACTGGGCGTGGCCGCAGCCACCGACATCCTGTGGGCGCTGAATCATCCCGGTGTCTACCAGTCGCTGGTCGGCGACCGCGGGTGGTCACCGGCCCGCTACGAGCGGTGGCTGACCGGCATCCTCACCTCGCAGCTGCTGGCCGGCGCGCAGGGGTCTGCGCCTCAGGGGTAGCGGCCGGCCTTGGTGGCGCTCCCGGTCAGCCCGCCACCACGTCCAGGAGCTCGTCGATCACCGCGACCGTCAGCGGCATCTCCACGCTTTCGTGGAACCGGGACGCCTGCCGAGCTCGCTCCTCGTCCGTGTGGGCCGGATCGAGCCAGATCAGGCAGGACATCTCGTTGATGTGGCCGAGCTGGGCGATCGTCATCGAGAAGTCGCCGCGCCGCTCGATCCGCCCGGGCCCGCCGCCGCGCCGGTACTCGCCGTAGAGCGCTCGTGCCCGGTCGGCGTCGCCGTACCCGAACTCGAACAGGACGCCGGCCAGCTCCTGACCCGGGTCGGCCAGCCCGCAGTTGTCCCAGTCGATTACGCAGAGCCCGCCGTGGGACGTGGCGCGAAGGTTGTCCGACCACAGGTCGCGGTGGCAGGCGCGAAGATCGCGGACGGGCGCCAGTAGCCCCTCCAGCGCCACCAGCTCATCGCGCATCGCGGCCAGGTCACCGGCGAACGGGGCGCCGGCTGCAGCCAGCCGCTCGGCCAGCCGATCCCAGCCGGCTGCGCCGACCGGCTCGGTGTACCAGGGATCCTGCGGCCGCCGGCCGCGAAACGGCACCTGGTGGATGGCCGCCATCAGCCGCCCCACCCGACCGGGGTCGAGCCCGCTGTCTGGGGGCAGCACGTCGACCCATCCGTACACGCGCACCGGCAGACCGCCGACGTCGGTGAACAGCTCTCCGCCGGCGGTGAACACGACCGCGGGCGCCGGCACGCCGGCCGCCACCGCCGCCGCCTGGAAGGCGCCGTCCTCCCCGTCCAGCTCGGGCGGCCGAAACGACGCCTTCACCGCCCACAGGCCGCGCGACGTCTCGAGCTGTGCCACCTGGCCCTGCTCGCCGCGCGCGATCGTGCCCGTGAACGCCGCGCCGTCGCCCAGCTCGAAGGCGCGAGCGATCCGGCCGGCGTCATCGTCGCTGAACATGCCGCGAGCCTACCGCGGCCGCCTGCGTCCACCTCTTCGTCACGGACAGTCCACAACACGGACACCCTTTGCTCCCCGCCCCCTGGCCTGCACACGACGGCAAGGGTCGCCCACCAGCTGGGGGATTCCCGCGATGGCGGCTGTTCGCCGGCGAGTCGGCCTGAGGTAGGCTCCCGCGCCGATGACGATCGAGATCGAGACGCTCGAGGCGGCCGCGCTCGACCCGCGCGCCCAGCAGCACATGGCGCCGATGCGCGACGGCGTCGAGCTGGCCACCGACGTCTACCTGCCGGACGGGCAGGGCCCGTGGCCGGCGGTGCTGGTGCGGCTGCCCTATGACAAGAACGGCCGCTACTGCTGGATGCCGTTCATCGCGGGCCACTTCACCGAGCGCGGCTATGCGTTCCTGCCCCAGGACGTGCGCGGCAAGTTCCGGTCCGGGGGCGAGGTGAACGCCTTCGTGCACGAGGTCGACGACGGCTACGACACGATCCAGTGGATCACGGAGCAGCCCTGGTCGAACGGCGACGTCGGCATGTGGGGTGACTCCTACTACGGCTACACCCAGTGGGCGGCGGTCGCCTCCGGGCACCCTGCGCTGAAGGCGATCGTGCCACGCGTGACCGTGGCCGACCTGTTCGGCTGGCTCGACGGCGACGGCGTGGCACCGCTCTATGGCGCTCACTACCTGGCCCAGTACTGGGCGGACGGTCGCACGCACCACTGGACGCCGGACTGGACGCGGCGGCCGCTGAGCGAGCTGTTCGATCCTGCGTTCGAGCTGATCGGCAACCGCTCCCTGGCCTTCGACCGGCTGCTGGCGGAGGCCCGCGGACAGGCGCCGGTGGACATGTACGGCGACCGCCATCCGTTCACGCGGCTCCGCATCCCGACGCTGCACGGGGTTGGCTGGTTCGACAACATCACTCCCCCGCACATGCTGGACTACGAGCGCCTCGTGAGCGACCCGGAGACGGCGCCGTTCCAGTATCTGCACGCCGGCTCGACCGACCACGAGAACTACCGCTTCGAGTTCGTGCCGATCCCCGAGAGCGAGGACCACGACACCCACGACGATGCGCTCGAGCGGATGCTGCCGCGCTACCTGGCCCCTGCGCTCGACTTCTTCGACGCCTTCCTGGCCGGCCGTGGCGACCCCGAGTCGGTGCCGCGCGTGCGCTGGCACCTGCCGAACGTCGGCTGGCGCGAGTCACCGGTGTGGCCGCCCGCCGGTGCACGCGAGCAGCGCCTGTATCTGACGGAGGCGGGCGGTCTCGGCCGGGTCGAGCCCGACGAGGGGGCGGTCGAGTGGGTGCACGATCCCGAGAACCTGGTGCCCTCCACCATCGAGAATCCGTTCGCCTTCCTCTACGAGTACCCCGACGAGGATGCGGTCGTCTCGCGGCCCGACGTCGCGGTGTTCGAGTCGGCCGACCTGGCCAATCACCTGACCCTCGCGGGCCGCGTCGCCGCTCACCTGACCGTGGCCGGAGATGGCCCGTCCATGAACCTGCACGTCAAGCTGGTCGACGTCGACCCGGCGGGCGGGTCGCACATCGTGCTCTACGGCCAGCGCGCGGTCGACAACCCCGGAGACGGCACCGCCGCCGAGGTCTACCTGGGACACACCGGGTACCGCGTCGCAGCCGGCCACCGGTTGCGGCTGCAGGTCGCCTCCAGCGACTACCCCCTCTACGTGGCGCACCCGGGGACGTCGGAGAGCCCGTGGTTCGCGACCCGAACCGCGGTCAACCGCCAGCGCCTGCTGACCGGCGGCCCGATCCCGTCGTACCTGAGCGTGACCGTGCTCGACGACTAGAAACGCCGGCGGGTTCGATTACGCTGTGGTGGAGCATGCTGCAGTCGCGAGCAGTCGTGGGGATGATCGTGGCGACCGTTCTCGCCGCGGGCACCGCGTGCGGCAACACGGTCAAGGGCACCGAGAAGCCGTGGGGGCCGCTGTCGACCACCGCCACGCCGCACCTGCCGTCGGGCTCGCGCGCGTCCATCAACCACACGCTGGACGTGTTCGTGCGAAACGGCGTGGAGCGCCGCGACCCGGCCAAGGCGTACGCGGTGGCGTCGTCGATGATGCGCATCGGCCAGACCCACAAGCAGTGGAACCAGGGCACGCTTCCGGTGCCGCCGTACCGCACCAAGGGCACGGAGTTCCATGGCTACACCGTGATGAGCGCGTCGAAGAATCAGGTCTACCTGACGATGATCCTGCAGCCGCGTAACGCAACGAAGCAGGGCGCCGTGGCCTACAACATCCGGCTCTCGAAGGCCGCCAACGGCAGCTGGCTGATCGACTGGTTCACGCCGTCGGCCTTCTTCGCGGCCAAGGGCCAGACGCCCAAGCTGTTCGCGGAGCCGGACCTGGCACCGTCGCTGGGGGTCGCCTCGCTGAAGCACAAGAGCCACGCCAACCTGATCATGTGGGGCGTGCTGGCGCTGCTGATGATTCCGCTGGCCGCCACGATCGCGTTCTTCTTTGGAGCGTTCGGCTCGCGCGTTCGTTGGCGCAGCCGACCGGACGACGATCCCACCTGGACGGCCGCCTTCCGCCCCGACGACCGCTGACGTGCGAAGCTTGGGCCGTGCGCTACATGGTCGTGGAACGGTTCACCCAGGGCCCTGAGCCGGTCTACCGGCGGGCGGCCGTGCGCGGCCGCATGCTGCCGCCGGGCCTCGAGTACATCGACAGCTGGGTCGACCAGCGGCTCGATCGCTGCTTTCAGCTGATGGAGACCGATGATCCCGGGCTGTTCGACCAGTGGATCGCGTGCTGGGACGACCTGGCGGAGTTCGAAGTCGTGGCGGTGGTGTCGTCGGCGCAGGCCGCGGCTAGCGTAGATCCTCGGTAGCCCGCCCGAGCCCGGCCAGCACCTCCGACAGGAGCGCCGGCATGCCCACGTCGTGTGCGTACTCGGCCAGCGCGGCCCACAGCGAGACGGCCAGCACCCGTGCCCGGATGAGGTCGTCGTCGTCGACCGGCCCGTACGCGTCGTGGAAGGCCGCGCGGCCGGCGGGCGGCAGGTAGCCCCAGTAGAGCGGCAGGTCGATCGCGGGGTGCGCGCGGCATACGTCGATCCAGTCGATCACCCCGGATGGCTCGCCGCCGGCGCCGATCAGCAGGTGGCGCACGTGCAGGTCGCCGTGCACCACGGCCAGCGCCTCGGGCGGATTTAACCGCTCGGCCCGGTCGAGAAACGCCGCCAGCCCCGGCGGCGGAGTCCACAGGCCAGCGCCCTGCAGGACCCCGCAGCGGCGGCGGGTGTCGGCCACGCGGTGCGGCATGTCGGCGCGCCTGACGGGATCGACCGGAAGCGCCGCTCCGCCGGCCGTGACCGTGCTCGGATCGACGTCGTGCAGCGCCCGCAGGAACCGGCCCAGGGCGGAGCCATGGCCCACGCGATCGGCATCCGACGGCGCCGCGTCGGCCGCCTCGCGTCCGGGCAGGTACGGCGACCCGGACCACGGCCACGGGAACTCCGGCCCGGGCTCGCCCCGGAAGGCCGCCACCGGGACCGGCAGCGGTAGGTCGGGGGCCAGTACCGGCAGCACCTCGGTCTCACGCAGGAAGCCGGGAACCACCACCTCGCGGCGCGGGAAGCGGAACACCCAGCGCGAGTCGACCAGCCACACGGTGCTGTCCCAGCCCTCGCCAAGCCGCTCGATCGGAGCTCCGTCGAGCTCCGGAAACCGCTCTCGGATCAGCCGCTGCGCAAATGCC
>DATNEO010000064.1:0-12680 GCA_035553035.1 Gaiellales bacterium
GAGCCGATCTCGAGCTTCACCTCTTCGGCCGTCTGCGATCCGATCATCAGCTTGTACTCGCGCTTGACGTGCTCGATGATGGCCTCGTCCAGCTCGTCGCCGCCGACCCGGATCGACTGCGAGACGACGATCCCGCCCAGCGAGATCACCGCAACCTCGGTGGTGCCGCCGCCGATGTCGACGATCATGTTGCCGGTCGGCTCCGACACGGGCAGCCCGGCGCCGATCGCGGCCGCCATCGGCTCCTCGATCAGGTAGGCCTGGCGGGCACCAGCCGAGTACGTGGCCTCCTCGACGGCGCGCTTCTCGACCCCGGTCACGCCGGACGGCACGCACACCACCACCCGCGGGTGCGCCCACCGGTTCTGGTGCACCTTCTGGATGAAGTGGCGGAGCATCTGCTCGGTCACGTCGAAGTCGGCGATCACGCCGTCCTTGAGCGGGCGGATGGCCTGGATGTCACCGGGCGTCCGGCCCAGCATCCGCTTGGCCTCGATGCCGACGGCGTGCACGTCGCCGGTGCGCTGGTCGATTGCAACCACCGACGGCTCGGACAGCACGATGCCGCGGCCCCGGACGTATACCAGCGTGTTGGCGGTGCCCAGATCCACGGCCATATCACGGCCGCCGAACCCGGTCAGTGAGTTGAAGATTCCGATCGAACGTCCTTTGGAAAGCCGCTGCAATTGCAGCGAAATCGGGGCAGCGCAGTCTAGCAGTCGGCCGGTGCGGCGGCTTCGGCAAACGCGTCGACCAGCACGGCCACGGGCAGCCCCACAACGTTCGTGTAGTCGCCGGCGATGGCGGTCACCAACGCGGCGCCGCGGCCCTGGACAGCGTACCCCCCGGCCCGGCCGCGCCACTCGCCCTCCCCCAGGTACCACTCGATCTCGCGCTCGGTCAGGTGCCGAAACGTGACCTCGGTGGCCGCCAGGCGGACGTGCTCCGCCTCGGCGCAACGCAGGCATAGCCCCGAGTAGACGGTGTGCGTGCGGCCGGCCAGGCGGCGCAGCATCGCCCCGGCCTCGGCCGCGTCTGCGGGCTTGGCGAGACTGTCGCCGTCCAGGGCAACGGTGGTGTCGACGCCCAGCACCCACGGGCCACCGACCGATCGGGCCTTGCCCACGGCGTGGGTGACGACCAACTCCGACGGCCGCTCGCCGGGCGGGTCGATCTCGATGTAGCCGGGCTCGACAACGGTGAAAGGGATCCCGAGCTGGGTGAGGATGGCGCGGCGCTGCGGCGAGCGGGACGCAAGCACGAGCGGCTGTGGAAGGCGGATCACTCGCTGCGTCCGAAGCCAGACCCCTCAGACCAGCTCGTCGTCCGCGAAGTAGATGGCGATCTCCCGCTCGGCCGACGCCGTGGAGTCCGACCCGTGCACCGCGTTCTCGCCGATCTCGAGCGCGTAGTCGCCGCGGATCGTGCCCGGCGCCGAGTCCAGCGGGTTGGTGGTGCCCATCATCGTTCGCACCGTCGCCACCGCGGCCGGGCCCTCCAGCACCATCGCCACCACCGGCCCCGATGTGATGAATTCAACCAGGTCGGGGTAGAACGGCTTGCCCTCGTGCTCGGCGTAGTGCTGCGACGCCTGCTGCTCGCTGACCCGCAGCAGCTTCATGCCGCGGACCGCGAACCCGCGCCGCTCGAAGCGGCCCAGGATCTCGCCGGACAGCCGGCGGGCATGGGCATCGGGTTTGATCATCACGAACGTGCGCTCGAGATCGGCCACAAAGACTCCTTGTACGGGAAACGGCGGAGCCGAAGCTTAGAGCGGGGCGTCGGTGGTCGTGCGCCCGCTGACCACGTCCACGTCGCGGGTGCGCGGCGTGGCGCCGCCGGCCACGGCCGTCTCGCAGTAGGGGCAGAGCCGCCACTCGGGATCGAGCGGGCTCTTGCAGCGCCGGCAGGCGTTCTTGAGCTTGGTGCCGCAGTGCGGGCACGACAGGAAGCTGGGGTCGGCCGGGTTGCGGCAGTACGGGCAGACCTGGTCGGCGCCCAGCCGCCGCTCCATCGCCCGGATCTCGAGCTCGCGCTCGCGGACGTCGCTGAGGTACTCGGGCGGCCGCAGGAACATGTAGATGACCACCCCGAGCGGCCCGAACAGAACGGCGGCCGCCACGCATACCGAGACGATCACCTGGTCGTCGATGCGGCGGCGGGCGTCCTTGGCCGTCCAGAAGGCCAGCGCCAGCCAGATCGCGATCACGAACAACCCCGATATCCGCTCGATGGCCGTGAAATAGCCCGAGCTGAAGAAGTCCCCGACGCCCGAGAACGGGCCGGAGGATGACGAATCGGTGGTTTGAGTAGCGAGCAGGTTCACGCGTACCTCTTTAGAGTCTAAGTGGCAGTCCGGTCGGACCGCAATGGTTCAGTCGGGTGCGTCACCGCTGAGATCGTGCAGCAGGTACAGCGATCCGCACACGACGACGGCGCCGTTTGGCCCGGCCAGCACCCGCGCCGCCTCGAGTGCTTCCTTCGGCCGTTCGCACGACGGGCCGCCGGCCAGCGATGCCACGGTGTCCGCCGGAAGCGATCGCGGGTTGCTGGAGGTGGTGGCGATGATGGTCGGGCACACCGTCCGCAGCAGCGAGACCATCGACGCAACGTCCTTGTCGGCCATCGCCGCGAACACGGCCACCGCCTGGCGGTCGCCGAGCAGCGCCGGGAGCTCCGCGGCCAGCCGCTGCATGCCGGCCGGGTTGTGGGCACCATCCCAGATCTCGAGCGGACGGCGGCCGCGCACCTCCAGCCGGCCCGGCACCACCAGCTGCTCGATCGGCGACGGATCGACCGGCCGGCCCAGCAGCGTCTCCACCGCCGCCCGCGCCACCGCCCGGTTCTGATCCTGATACGAGCCACCCACCGTCACCACCTTGGTACGCGCGGCCTGCGGTGCGGCGTCCTCCCAGCCAACCTCACCGATCACCAGGTCGCCGCCCTCAGGCACCACCGCCAGCTTCTCGGCGGCGATCCGATCGCGAGTCTGGCCCAGCAGCTCGGAGTGCTCGAGCGACACGTTGGTCAGCACCTGCACGCGCGAGCGCGCCAGCACGTTGGTCGCATCCAGCCGGCCGCCGAGACCGGCCTCGACCACCGCCACCTGAACGCCCGCCTGGGCGAACGCGACGTACGCGGCTGCGGTCAGCGCCTCGAACTGGGTCACCTCGAGCCGGCTGTCACGCACGGCCGACACCGCCCGCTCGTAGCCCTCGGCCGAGATCGTCTCACCGCCGATCCGGATCCGCTCGCGGAACGTGGTGATGTGCGGCGAAGTGTATGCGCCGGTGGCAACGCCCTCGGCCTCGAGCAGCACCTCGCAGAAGCGAACCGTGGACGACTTGCCGTTGGAGCCGACGATGTGGATCGCGTCGAAGCGCTGCTCGGGGTGGCCGAGCGCGTCCAACAGGGCGTGCATGCGGTCGAGCCCGAACTGCATGCCCATCAGCTCGAGCGACTCGATGTAGTCGGCTCCGCTCATCACAACCGGGGTCACAGCGCTTCCAGCCTACGCTGGATGTCGGACACCTCGCCGGCGAACCGCTCCGCCTTCTCCCGCTCGGCGTCGACCAGCTGCGCAGGCGCACGGGCCAGGAAGCCCTCGTTGGCCAGCTTGGACTGCGCGCGCTCGTGCTCGGCCACCGCCGCCTTCAGCTTCGCCTCCAGCGACTCGCGGTCGCCGCGGGCCACCACGACCGCTGTCGCGGCGCCGGCGTCGTGCTCGACGGCCACGCCCTTCGCGCGCTCCAGCAGCGCCATGAACAGCGACCCCGGCGCTGCCGTCACCAGTGGCCGCTCGCCCTCGCCGGCCAGGCGCCGCGCCTCCGACACCACCTCCATGTCGTTGCGGGCCGACTCCTCGAGCGCCGGGACGCGGTGGTCGAGCTGCGGCTCGGGCACCGGCGACACCAGCAGCATCGCGCGCTCTCCCGGCAGGAAGCCCCAGATCTCCTCGGTCACGAACGGCATCACCGGGTGGGCCAGCGCAACCGTCTGCTCGAGCACCCACACCAGCGTCGCCGACACCTGGCGCCGCGCCGTCTCGTCGTCACCGTACAGGCGCGCCTTGGCGGCCTCCACGTACCAGTCGCAGAAGTCGTTCCAGATGAACCCGTACAGCCCCTTCACGGCAGCGGCGAAGTCGTATTCATCCAGCTGCCCAACGACCTCGTCGATGGTGTCCGCCAGCCGCGACAGGATCCAGCGATCCTCGGCCGTCGTTGCCAGCGGGGCCGGCTCCGCCTCCGGGTCGGTCTGCAGCAGCACGAACCGGGCCGCGTTCCACAGCTTGTTCGCCAGCTTCGCTCCCTCGTCCAGCATGCCCGCCGAGAAGCGCACGTCCTGGGTCGAGCTCATCTTGAGCAGGCCGTAGCGGGTGCCGTCGGCGCCGAACTGCTCGATCAGGTCGAGCGGGTTGATGCCGGTGCCGAGCGACTTGGACATGCGGCGACCGTCCGCGGCCTGGATGATCGATGTGATGTAGACGTCTGAGAACGGCTTTTCGCCCATGAACTCGATGCCCATCATCAGCATCCGCGCCACCCACAGGTTGATGATGTCGCGGGCTGTGACCAGCGCGTTCCCCGGGTAGAACGTGGCCAGCCGCTCGTTCGGCTCGGGCCAGCCCAGCGTCGCGAACGGCCACAGCGCCGATGAGAACCACGTGTCCAGCACGTCGGGGTCGCGCTCCAGCTCGGCCGATCCGCACTCACCGCAGGCGGCGGGCGCCTCCACGCTCACCGTGCGGTGGCCGTCCGGGCAGTACCAGACCGGGATCTGATGGCCCCACCAGAGCTGGCGGGAGATGCACCAGGGCCGGATGTTGTCCATCCAGTGGAAGTAGATGGCCTCCTGATTCTTGGGCACGAAACGGACGCTGCCGGAGCGCACCTCGGCGTTGGCGGCGGCCGCCAGCGAGTCCATCTGCATGAACCACTGCAGCGAGATCAGCGGCTCGATGCGGTCGCCGGTGCGGTCGCAGTGGCCGACCTCATGCTCGTAGGGCCGCTCGCCGTGCAGCAGCTGCTCGCTGAACAGGCGGTCGATCACCTTCTGGCGGGCCTCGCCCACGGCCAGCCCGGCGAACTCGCCCGCCTCGGCCGACATGCGGCCGTCGAACCCGATCACCGAGATCTCGGGCAGGCCGTGCCGGCGCCCGATCTCGAAGTCGTTGGGGTCGTGGCCGGGCGTGACCTTGAGCGCGCCGGTGCCGAAGTCCATCTTCACGTAGTCGTCGGCGATGATCGGCACCTCGCGGCCCACGATCGGCACGATCGCCGTCTTGCCGACCAGGTGGCGGTAGCGGTCGTCGTCCGGGTGCACGGCCACGGCCGTGTCGGCCAGGATCGTCTCGGGCCGGACGGTGGCCACGGTCAGGAACTGGTCGCTGCCGGTGATCCGGTAGCGCACCTCATACAGCGCGTCGGCGGCGCGCTCATGGCGCACCTCCAGGTCGGATACCGTCGAGCCGCAGCCCGGGCACCAGTTGACGATGCGGTTGTCGCGGTAGATCAGGCCCTTGTCGTAGAGCCGCACGAACATCTCCATCACCGCCCGCACGTAGCCCTCGTCCATGGTGAAGCGCTCGTGGTCGTAGTCGAGCGTGCATCCCAGCCGCTTCAGCTGCTGGATGATGGTGGCGCCGGTCTCGCGCCGCCACTCCCAGACGCGCTCGACGAACGCTTCACGGCCGACGTCGATCCGGGTCGTCCCCTCCGCCCGCAGCTGCTTCTCGATCACGGCGTGCACGGCGATCGACGCGTGGTCGGTGCCGCAGATCCACAGCGTGTTGCGCCCGCGCATCCGGTGCAACCGCATCAGCGTGTCCTGGATCGAGCCGTTCAGGGCGTGGCCCATGTGCAGCTCGCCGGTCACGTTCGGCGGCGGCAGCGCGATCACGTAGGTCTCGGCGTCGCTTTCGGGGTCGCCGGAGAAGCCGCACTCGCGCTCCCAGCGCTCGAACAGGCGGCCCTCGACGGCCTCCGGCTGGTGACGGGTGCGACGCTCGAGCTCGTCTCTGCGGGCGCCGGCCATAGACGGGCCATTGTAGTGTTGGGCGATGCGCGTGCGGGTGGTATGGCTGATGTGTGGCCTGGTCGCCGCGGTCACGGCGATCACCTACTGGCGGCTGCCGGCCGGCGCGACGTACCACTTCGACGACACCGGGCCGAGCGGGGCGGCGTCGCGCCTGATCAGCTACCTCAACTTCCCGGTCGCGCTGATCGCGATCGCGCTGGTGGGAGCGGCCGCGCGAGGGCCGATGGCGTGGGCGGCGATCGTGCTGTGCGCGACCGTGGCGCTGCCCGGAGTCGTCAGCCAGGACGACCTCACCGCCAGCTGGGCCAACCTGCCGGCGGTGATCGGCGTGGCCCTGGCGTTCTGGCTGACCTGGTGGGCGCCGCGGCGCTGGGATCCTCCGCTGGGGCGGGCGCGGATCGTGATCATGGTGCTGCTGGCGATCTGGTCGATCCCCTGGATGATCGCGTCGGTCGGCCTCTACGCGCAGGACCTGCCGCTGCTCGGGCACGTCATCAACTCGCGCCAGCCGACGCCGGGCGAGCCGCAGCTGGCGTCGGTGCACCGCGGCCTGCACGAGGGCCTGTTCGGGCTGATGCTGGTGATCACGGCGCTTCTGATCTCACGCCGCCGCGGGATCTCCTCGGCGCTGTCGCTGTACCTGGCGCTGATGCTCTGCTACGGGCTGGCGGTGTCGTTCAACGACGGCTGGAACGAGCAGGTCGTGAAGCGCGGATGGACCAGCCACAACCCGCCGTCGGTGCTGTCGCCGTCGCTGAGCGTGGCCTGGGCATTGGTGCTGGTGGCCGCGGTGTTGGTGCACCAGTTCTGGTTCAGGCGGGAGCGGTTCTGAGATGGCTGATCGGTATCTTCGTGATGTCCTGGACGGCGAGAACCGAGTCTCGCAAGGACGCAGGGAGCGTCGATACCGGGTCGTATTGGCGCGACCGAGGACCAGGTGCAAGGCCAACGGCCTTGCACCGATCGGGAGCGATCTGCGATTACGCAGATCGCGGACGGAGACGAAGGTTCGCAGCCGTAGCCACACCGACGATTGCTCATAACCAGCTCCCCGCGGCGGCCAGGCGCGCGAGAGATACCGATCAGCCATCTCTCTAGGCCGACGGAAGCGCGCCCGAGCCACGGGCATGCACCGGCTTGATCCGGGGATCAACGGCCACGACGGCCGTCTGGGGGCGGCGCTCCGGCCTACCCGGCGTCTTGCGCGGCGGCGCAGGCAGCGGCGCGCGCATCACCTTGCCCGGCACGGCGCCGGCGGGCAACGGCAGCAGCGCGCGGGAGGCGGCCACCACGTCCGCCTGCCGGTCGGCGTGCGTGATCGGCGTGACCGGCCGCACCAGATGCAGCGGATGCGGCGGCTCCAGCGAGCCGTCGGCCCAGATCCGGGCGTAGCCGTCCCAGGGCACGCTGTCCAGCGGCACCGCTGCGATCGGGCGGCCGCGGCCGGAAGCGACGATCACCACGCCGTGCCCCGCGTACATGGCCACGTGGTAGGGCTGCCCGCTGTACGTCCCCAGGAACACCAGGTCGCCGGGGCGCAGGTTTCGCTTCGCGATCGGGATGCCCATCTGCCACAGTACGGCGGCGGTGGGCCGGCCCGGCAGCGCATGGCCGGCGGCAGAGTAGGCGTAGTCGACCAGGCCGGAGCAGTCGAAGCCGCCCTCGGTGCGGCTCTCGCCGCCCCACACGTACGGCCAGCCGATCTGCTGGGCGGCTGCGCGCACGATGTTCGCGCGAACGCCGCGTCCCAGCTCCGGCAGCTTGGCTGGGTGGTGCACCGCCGCGCGACGGTGGTGATGGTGGCGCTTCTGGGCCTTCGCCTGGTGATGGGTGTGCTGCTGCTTGTGATGCTTGTGGTGGTGGCCGGTGGTCGGGGTCGGCGTGGGCGGCGGGCCGGGGTTGGTCTTCCCGCCGTTGCCGTTGCCGTTGCCGTTGCCGCCGCCGTCGGTGGTGCCGCCGCCGGAGGGTGGCGGCGGCGGGGGCGCCGCGAAGGACACGCGGCCGAGGTCGATGAAGGTGCCGGCCGAGACGCCGTCGTGATCGGCGGTGACGTCGATCTGGACAGCGGCCACCCCATCGTTGTCGAGCGGAGCGGCGACGGTCAACGTTCCCCAGTCACCGAGTGCCAGCGGTTGGTCGCCGGGCTTCGGTGCAGCAACCGGCGTTCCGTCGATCACCAAATCCCCTAACCGCAGGCCGACGGTTGGAGTTTGGCCGGCCGCGGTCTGCGAAACCGAGACGTGCAGGCGGCCCAGCGTCAGTTCGCCGCCGAAGACGGAGGCACCTTTCAAGAAGACCTCGCCCGATGCGGCCGGATCGCTCGCCGTGACGGTGCTCCACGAGTGCGCCACCTGCACGATGGGCGCGTCGCTGGAGGACTGCCAGATGGGCGTCCCGGCCGTCGCATCTCCCGGCAGCTCCGCCGAGGGCGAAGCCGTGACGGTGCCGTCAGGGGCCACGATCAGCACGCCCTGAGACGACACCCGCGGGGTCGTATCGGCGCCTGCCGAGCCCGCGGCGACGCCTGCGGCGATCAATGCCGCGGCCAGCCCCGTCCTGAGAAGCCCCCACCTCACGCCGACAACCTTACCCCAGGTTGTCGGCTGTCAATAGGTCAGACACCGCAATTTCACCGAACGTTTCAACTGATAAGTCCTCGATGCCGTTGCTGTAGATGGCGACGACCAGGGGCCCGTGGTGGGTGAACACGACGGCCACATCATTGTCAGCGTCGTCCAACCAGCCGATCTTGTGGGCCACCGGCAGGCCGTGGGCGCCCGCCGGAACCAGGCCCGCGTCCTGCGCGTGCACCATCAGGTAGAGCAGCTCGCGCGCCTCGTGGGGCGAGATGCCGTGCCGGAGCAACGGCCCCCGACCGGCGGCTGCGTCCACCAGCATCGCGGCCAGGGCGGCCATGTCGCCGGCGGTGGTGTGCTTGTAGGCGGTGGGCGGTTGGTCGACGACGGCCAGCAGCGACGACCCGCCACCGCCCTCGACCAGGTAGCCGCCGGCCATGTAGGTGTGGGTCAGCCCCAGCGACTTCATCAGCTCCACCATGTCGGCGGCCCCGTCGGCGTCGCTGCCACCGGTCTGCTCCAGCAGCTCGTTGGCGGCGGCGTTGTCGGAGTAGCGGGTGACCCGCACCATCGGGTCCCAGTACTCGGAGCGCTCGAGCTCACCGCGGTTGTCGGATAAGGCAACCAACATGATCGGCAGCTTCAGGGTGCTGGCCGCCTCGAACTCGGCGCCGGCGTTGTAGGCGGCCGCGCGGCCGCTCCATGACCGGCTGTAGATCGACACATGCGGCGTCACCATGCCCGCCAAATGTCTCAACCTCTTGTTGAGGTCTATATCAGGATGTGGCTTGGGAAGCGGCAGGATCGACCCGCTCGGCACCCCGAACACGGGGGTCACCTCATGTCCGCCGACGGTCACCCTGCCGTCGCCGCGGGGCACACCGGCAAGCACCCTGTCGAACCGGCCATCGGCCCCCACCGGCACCCGCCAACGGTGCTTGTGCGACACCACCACCAGGGTGCTGCCGGCGGGCGCGGTGCCGCGGACGCGGCCGTCCCACAGCTCGTAGGGCTGCGGCTGGGCGACGCGCACCGATGCCGGATCGGGTGGCGGCGCGGTGACCAGCGCGGCCAGCATCAGCATCAGTCGCACCATGGCCGGTCAGTGTATGGGTCGGCGCGGCCGAGCGCGCCCCGGATCCCGGATAGCGGAACAACGTCGATGCTCGATCGGTACCATCGACACCCGTGGCCGAGGGCGTCGTCATCCGTCCCGAGCGCGACGCGGACCATCCCGTGATCGCAGAGGTGGTCCGTGCGGCATTCGTGGGACACCCCGACGAGGTCGCGTCGTTCGTCGAGCGCATTCGGGCGTCGGAGCAGTTCATTCCGAAGCTGGCGTTGGTCGCCGAGGACTCCTCCGGTGTGATTGCTCACGTGATGCTCAGCTGGGTCGGCGTTGAAGGCGGATGCCGTCCCAGGATCCTCAATCTCACACCGATGTCGGTTCGGCCCGACCGCCAGCGCATGGGTGTGGGGGCACGGCTGATCCGAGACGCGCTCGGCCGCGCCGAAGAAGCAGGCGAGCCTGCCGTCATGGTCGAGGGCATTGCCGCGTACTATCCTCGCCTCGGCTTCGAGCGGGCGAGCGCGCTCGGCTTTATCTCCCCGCATCCGAAGATCCCCGACGACGCGTTCATGGTCAAGCGGCTCCCGGGATACCGTCCCGACCTCGCCGGTCGGATCGTCTATCCGGCCGCGTTCGACGCGCTCGGGTACTAACGACCGGCGAGCGCCGACTTGAGCGGACTCGCTCACAGTTGTCGCGGGGCCAGCGCCGACCGTGCTGTTGGGAGGGCTGCCCTCACCGCGAAAAAACCGGCAAGTAGCGCTGGGAGGTCGAGAGTTGCACTGGTAGTTTGGCCCCAACCGTCGCCACGGGTGGCAGCGTGAGATTGACTAGCGCCTGATGATGTTGTGAACCTCGAAGACCTCCGGCTCGCCCGAAAACTGGATTCCAACATCCGCCAGGATCGGCATCAAGAACTCGCCGTACGCCAGTAACTGCTCCAGCGAGTCCCAGATTTCACTGACTCGTAGATCTCCGTCAGTTCCGAAGCAGATGTGGTATTCCCTGCCGTCCGGTGGAAACTTGGCCCCTGCGCCTTTCTCGCGCCGTACCACCTCTTCGTACTGCGCGATGGTCACGTTCGTCGGATGAAACCGGACAACGATGCTCATGACGCGATCCTCCGTAGGTGGGGGACACCAGCCTATCCTGCATCTCTGGCGAAGCGGCGGCAGTGGCGCTCAGCGAAGAGCCTCCTCGAACCGCGGGTCGTCGCGCACTGCGGCGAAGTCGTCGTCTCTGCGCGCGTCCTCGCGGAACTGCGGGCGCAACTCGACGGACCGCCGGAGGTGGGCGAACGTGTCGTCGCTGGTGTCACCGGCGAGCGTTGCGAAGCACGCGTAGTTGTAGTGCAGGCCCGCGTGCTCCGGAATGTGCTCGAGGGCAACGCGGACAGACTCGAGCGCGTCGGCATACCGCTGTTCGCTATAGGCGGTCATGGACTCGCTGTGGAACTGCCACGCGTCACCCCAGTCGATCCCCTGGTACGCCTCGCCCGGAGTGGCGCCGACGACGAGGACGGTTCCTTCACCGGTCACCTTCCGCCGCGCCTCCGGCGCCACGTAGACGAGTGTTCCCGGCTGGGCATCGACCTCCTCGCCGTCGACCTCGAACGTCGCCTTGCCGTCGAGCACGATGTACAGCTCCTCCTGGCCCGACCCGGCCTCGTCGTGCTCATTGACCAGCGTGCCGTCGTCGCTGGGCGTGAAGGCGTTGATCCCGAACGCGTGGATCCCGAGCTGCTCGCGCACCGGAATATCCCTGCCGCGCCGCTCGATGTCGTCGATGTGCGCGACTTTCCAGTTCGGCTTGTCGTTCATCCGATCACCTCCCGATAGCGAGTACGCACAGTAGCCCGTGTTAGGCCGCGTCTTCGCGCTTTCCCGGCAGGCGCCGCGTAAACCAGAACGAGAGCACCGCCAGGAACGCGACGGCCAGCATCGACGTCTTCAGCGCGTCGAGCTGCGCGCCGGCATAGTCGTCGGTGACCGTGGTGGCATCGGCCGACGAAAGCCCAGCGTCGCGCAAGGCCTTGTATGCCTGATCGGTTGTGACGATCGGGATGCCCGACGCGGTGGCCTTGGAGATCTGCGCCTTCACGTCAGCGGGCACGGCCGGGTTCTGCTGGATCCGCGTATTGAACCCGGTCAGGAGCCCGAGCAGCAGCACGGAGCCGATCAGCGCCGTTCCCAGCGACGCGCCCAGGTTCTGCGCCGTCCCCTGGAGCCCCCCGGCCTCGTTCGTCTGATCGGCAGGGGCCGAGGACATGATCACGTTGCCGAGTTGCGACATCAGGAGGCCGGCGCCGATCCCGAAGAAGATCAGCGACAACGCGAAGGCCGTGCCGTGCAAAGTCACGTCGATCGTGCCCACGAGTACGAGTGCGGCGATCGCCATCGCACCGAGACCGACCTGGACGACCGTCCGCGGGCCGCGCCGCGCTGCCACCTTCGGTCCGGCGAGCGCGGCGGCCAGCATCGAGACCGACATCGGGAAGAGACGCTTCCCCGTCTCGAACGCGTCGAAGCCGAGCACCACCTGGAGGTACACGGGCAGGACGAAGAACGTGCCCATCACGATCAACTGCTGCGCGGCCAGCGAGGCGAGCCCGGCGCGCAGCGTCTCGATCTTCAGCAGCGCGCGGTTGAGGAGCGTGCTCCTGCCGAGCCGCTCGCGGCGCTCCTCCCACGCGAAGAAGCTGCCGAGCACGACCAGGCCGCCCATGATCAGGAACGGCACCACCGAAAACCCGAGCGGCGTGATCTTGTGCCCGTTGATCGACGGCGCGGCGACCGGCCTGATCCAGCCCCAGGTGCTGCTCTTCAGGATCCCGAAGACGATCAGGCCGAACGCGACCGCCGAGAGCGCCGCGCCGGCGTAATCCAGCGTCGGCCGGCGCTGGGGCCTGGGCGCGCGCTTCATCATCCGGTGGACCGCGAGCACCACGATCACCACCACCACCTCGCCGACGAAGACGTACCGCCAGCTCCAGGTGG
>DATNEO010000065.1:0-9705 GCA_035553035.1 Gaiellales bacterium
CGTGAACCGCTCGACCAGCTCGGGGGTGGTCATGACCGTGGTCTTGTCGTCGAAGCTCCAGCCGATCAGGGCCAGGTAGTTGCGCATCGTCTCGGCCAGGTATCCGCGGTCGCGGTACTCCTCCACCGAGACGGCGCCGTGGCGCTTGGAGAGCCGCTTCTTGTCCGGCCCCAGGATCATCGGCAGGTGCGCGAACAGCGGCTCCGGCGCACCCAGCGCCCGGTAGACGGCCAGCTGCCGCGGCGTCGATGAGAGCAGGTCCTCGCCCCGCAGCACGTGGGTGATCCCGGCATCGATGTCATCCACCGGGTTCGCAAACTGGTAGGTCGGGGTGCCGTCGGAGCGCAGGATGATGAAGTCGCCCTGGAGTGCGTTGTCCCACTGAACAACGCCGCGCACCAGGTCCTCGATCACCGTCTCGCCGGCCGCGTCGAACCGCATCCGCACGGCGGGGGTGCGCCCCTCCGCCTCGAACGCCGCGCGCTGCTCGTCGGCCAGGTTGCGGCAGCGCCCGGAGTAGATCAGCGGAAGCCGTGCCGCCTGCCGCTGCTTGCGCTCGGCGTCCAGCTCCTCGGGCGTGCAGTAGCAGCGGTAGGCGCTGCCCTCGGACACCAGCCGCCCGGCGATCTCGGCATAGACGTGCAGGCGCTCGGTCTGGCGGACAGGCCCCTCGTCCCAGTCGATGCCCAGCCACTCCAGCACCCGCAGCGCCTGATCGACCGCCTCGTCGGTCGACCGGGCCCGGTCGGTGTCCTCGAACCGGAGCACCAGCGACCCGCCGGTGTGCCGGGCGTACAGCCAGTTGTAGAGCGCGGTGCGGGCGCTGCCGACGTGCAGCAGCCCGGTCGGAGAGGGCGGAAACCTGACTTTCACCGGTCGCTCGGGCATCCGCTGATCCTACCGACCGCCGCCACAGGCACGCCTCTAGACTGCTCACCATGCTGCTGGGCGCGCACGTATCGAGCACGGGAGGCATCGACACCGCCGTCGACAGGGCCGAGGCGCTGCGCCTGCAGTCGATCCAGATCTTCAGCCAGAGCACCCGCATGTGGCGCCAGACCAACCACGCGCCGGAGGCGATCGCGCGTTTCCGCGAGCGCCGCGCCGAGACCGGGCTGGGCGCCGCCGTGATCCACGCCACCTACCTGATCAACCTCGCAGCCACCGACGACGCCGTCTACGCGAAGTCGCTGAAGGCGCTCTCGTCCACCGTCGGCGTGGGCACCGCCATCGGCGCCGACGGCGTCGTGTTCCACGTCGGCAGCCACCTCGGCCGCGGCCTCGAAGCCGCCATGCACCAGATCGTGCCCGGGCTGCAGGTGGTGCTGGGCGAGCGCGACCCGGTCGGCCCCTGGCTGCTGCTCGAAAACAGCGCCGGGCACCAGGGAACCATCGGCGTCACGGTCGAGGAGCTGGCGCTGATCATCGACGAGCTGGGACGGCCGGAGCGGGTCGGCATCTGCCTCGACACCTGCCATCTGTTCGCGTCCGGGATCGACATCACCACGCCCGACGGCGTCGACGCCCTGCTCGACGAGGTCGACTCGCGGATCGGCATCGACCGGCTGCGCTGCCTGCACGTCAACGACTCGAAGATGCCGTTCGGCTCGAACCGCGACCGGCACGCCAACATCGGCCAGGGCGAGATCGGCAAGAAGCTGTCGGTGATGCTCGGGCACCCCAAGCTGCAGGAGCTGCCGGCCATCGCCGAAACGCCGGGATCCGACAACCGCGGCCCGGACAAGGCCGAGATGGCCCGGTTCTCCCGCATTCAGCGGGCGGGCGTGAAGCAATGGCAGACGGTGACGTCGTCGAGATAGGCGCCGCGGCGCCGCTGCCGGTGTCGGAGCTCGACTTCCGCTTCACGCGATCGGGCGGCCCCGGCGGGCAGCACGTGAACACGTCCAGCACGCGAGCCGAGCTGACGTTCGACCTGGCCGGCTCGCCCACGCTGACCGACCAGGAGCGACAGCGGGCGATGCGGCGGCTGCGATCGCGGCTGGACAGCGAGGGCCGGCTGCGTGTGGTGGCTCAGGACGAGCGCAGCCAGACGCGCAACCGATCGCTGGCGCTGCGGCGCTTCGCGGAGCTGATGCAGCGGGCGCTGGCACCACCGCCGCCGCCGCGCCGCCCCACGCGGCCCAGCCGGGCGTCAGCCACCAAGCGCATCGAGGGCAAGCGGCGGGCGGGCCAGAACAAGCGCCTGCGGCGGCCGCCCGACGCCGACGACTAGATGATTGATTCCACGTCCCCGCGCGCCTGACCGTCCGTACTGCCGGCGGTGAGCGTGTGGCTGCGAGGCTGCGGTCGGGAACCGGCGCATCGCAGCGTCCTCGGTCGGGCCGATATTCCCGATATCGGCACCTCCCTCGATCCTTGCGCTGCTTGGTCACCGACCGCTCAGGACATCACGGCCACGTGGAATCAATCATCTAGGCCTGGGGTGCGGCGCGATAGTGCAGGTGCACGACGCCGCTTGCGAACCGGCGCTCGTCCAGCAGCTCCAGCCGCAGACCCACTCCGTCCGGCAACGCCCGGGTGCCGCCGCCCATCAACAGGGGCGCGAGGAACAGGTGGCACTCGTCCACCAGCCCGGCGGCCAGCGCCTGCCCGGCCAGCTCCGGTCCGCCGATCGAGATGTCGCGCTCCGTCGTCGCCTTCATCCGCCGCACGGTCTCTGGGTCGAACTCCCGCTCGATCCGCGTCCTCTCGCTCGCGACCGACTCCAGCGTCCGCGAGTAGACGATCTTGTCGGCCGCCCACCATATCTCCGCGAAGTCGCGCATCACGTCCGGCTCGCCGGCCGTCTCCACCGTCTCCCACCACACCATCACCTCGTACATGCGCCGCCCGTAGAGGTGCGTCCCGACCGTCCGCTCGAGGTCGTTGACGAACGCGTGCAGCTCCTCGTCCGGCGCCAGCAGGCTGAAGTTTCCATGCTGGTCGGCGACGTAGCCGTCGAGAGATGCGATCGCCGAGTAGATCAGCCGTGCCATGTCTAGGCGTGAATCGTGACCGGGCCGCCCAGCGGCACTGTCCGCTCCAGCACGCGCAGCGCCGCGGCCGGCACCCTGATGCAGCCGAGGCTGGCGTACTGCCCGATGCTGCTCGGTTCAGCGGTGCCGTGGATCGCGATCTGGCTGCCGCCGTGCCAGGTCCGCAGCAGCTGCGACTGGTGCACCGACAGCCCCAGCGCGAACCTGCCGTAGGTGCTGCCGGGCGGGAACGTGATCCGGTCGGTGACCGAGAAGCGCCCGGTCGGCGTGGGCGTCGAAGCCATGCCCGCCGCCACCGGGAACGATCCCAGCAGCTTGTGGCCGCGCAGCACCGACAGGCGCAGCCGCGACAGGTTCACATCCACCCGTACTCGCGTCCATCGCAGATCCAGCTCGGCCAGGTCGATCCGGGCCGTCTTGGGGGTTCGGGAAGTCGGGATCAGCGCCACGCCGTGACGGCCGTGATGGCGGAGGATCAGGAGCCAGGTGTCGCTGCCCAGGGGGGTCACCGGACGCACCCACCCGGCGCTGGTGCGGATCGGCACCGTCACCCGTCCGATCAGCACGGCGCCGGCGGGCATGTTCGGCGGCAGCGTCCAGACCGCCGGCTTGGCCGGCTTGGCCGGTGGCTGCACCGTGCCTGCGGCGGCGGGGGCGGTGTGCAAGTCGCTGCCGGCCGTGCTCAGACCCATCGCGACGACACCGATCACGGCCAGCGCCGTCACCGCCAGCACGCGGACGAGGACACGCACCGAGATCACGCAGTCGGCCGGGTGTTCTCGATGACTCTGAAGGACGGCCGATCCGGCAGCTCGTAGAACTCCGGGTTGATGCAACCGAGTGGCTCGGCCCGGTGCTCGTAGGCGCGCTCGATCTCGGCCGGGCACATGGGCAGCGGCTCGCGCACGGCGCGGATGGCTCCGAACCCGTTGCGCCGTTTGCGCGCCCGCGCCAGGTGCTCGATGTCGATGGCGACGCCGAACACGCCCTGCAGGCAACCCGCGTACTTGTGGCCGAAGGCCTCGTAGGCGTACAGGAAGGGGCAGCCCTGCTCCATGCAACGCTGCGGGTGGATCACCTTCTGGCAGACGACGCCGCAGCGGCGACACTCCACCTCGTCGCGCTGCTCGGCCAGCGGTAGTCGGGATCGCATGGCGCCCATTGGAACCAGTCTACCCTCGACCCGGTCGGATGCGACCCCGTGGTGGCCGTCGCCACCAGTCCGTCACAGATCGAGCCGGGCCTCCTCCAGATCCAGCTCGCGGTGCACCTCCCGCATCGCGTCGTCGCCGATCGCCCCGGCACCGCGCAGCTCGACGACGGCCTGTCGCTCCGCGTTGATCAGCTCCCGTAACAGCTGCTGGTAGGCGGCCGACCGCTCCTCGATCGCTCCGTCGCCGTCGCCCGTGAAGCGCTCCGCGAACCGGCTGCGCCGGAACCGGTACAACCTGCGCAGCCGATCGGCCGTATCCTCGCGCACCCACTCCTCGTCGCTCAGCTGATCGATCCTGTTGAGTGCCGCATCGGCCGCGTGGATGCGTGCCTTCACCGCCTCGCGCTCGGCCACGCCGTCGTCCTCCAGCCCCAGCGCCCGGATCACCATCGGCATCGTCAGCCCCTGGCCGACCAGCGTGGCCAGGATCACGGCGAAGGTCAGGTAGATGATCAGATCCCGCCCCGGAAAGTCCACGCCGGCGTCGGTGTGCAGGGGGATCGCCAGTGCCGCAGCCAGCGAGACGGCGCCGCGCATCCCGGTCCACGAGATCAGAGCCGGGTACTGCCAGGGCGGGTAGGGATCGGCTGCGCGGATGCGTGTGCTGAGCGCGCGCGGCACGTAGGTGGCGGGAAACACCCACAGGAACCTGATCACGATCACGGCCGCGACCACCGCCAGGGCCTGCCACACCAGCGTGGTCGTGATGTGGCCGCCGAGGCCATCCAGCACCGCAGGCAGGCTCAACCCGACCGTCACGAACAGCAGCCCGTTCAGCAGAAAGGTGAGGATCTCCCAGACGGCGTCGCCCTGCAGCCGCGTCTCGACCGTCGTCAGCTGCGGCGTGTACCAGCCCACGTAGACGCCCGCTGTGACCACTGCCAGCACGCCGGACGCTCCCAGCAGATAGGCCGGGATGAACGTGAAGTAGCCGGTCAGAAGCGCGATCGTGATCTCGAGCGGCGGGTTGTGCAGCCGCAGGCGCACCTGCCGGATCACCCATCCCAGCGCCAGGCCGATGCCGACGCCGCCGACCACCGTCCAGATGAACGACAGCGTCGCGCCGGTCATGCTGATCGATCCGCTGACCACGGCCAGCACGGCGAACTTGTAGAGCACCAGCGCCGACCCATCGTTGACCAGCCCCTCGCCCTCGACGATCGCGACGATCCGGCGCGGGATGCCGAACCGCTGGGCGATCGAGGTGGCCGCCAGTGGATCGGTGGGCGAGACGACGGCGCCCAGCACGAACGCCGACGACCACGGCAGGCCGTTCACGGCCGAGTGCGCGACCCAGGCCACGCCGGCAGTGGTGCACAGCACCAGGCCGGTCGAGAGCAGGCCGATCGGGCGCTTGTTGGCACGCAGATCGCGCAGCGACGTGAAGAACGCCGCCGAGTAGAGCAGCGGCGGCAGGATGCCGAACAGCACCACCTGCGGCGGGATCTGGATCTCGGGCACGCCCGGCGCGAAGCCGAGCGCCAGGCCGCCCAGCACCAGCAGGATCGGGTAGGGCACGCGCAGCCGCGGCGCGGCCGCCAGCAGCGCCGTGAACGCGACCAGCAGCGCCAGCGTCACGGCCAGATCGTGATCCGAGATCGTCACTGCCGATCAGTCTATGCGGCGGCTCAAATCAGTCGTCGAAGCGGTGCCGGACGACCATCCGCTTGGCCGCGCCGGCCTCGTCCAGCCGCGCCACCGGCCTCGTGTGCGGCGCCGATTTGAGCAGGTCGGGGTCGCTCGCGGCCTCGCCCACGATCGCCAGCATCGCCTGGCAGAACGCGTCCAGCGTCTCCTTGGCCTCAGTCTCGGTGGGCTCGATCATCAGCGCCTCCGGCACCACCAGCGGGAAGTAGACGGTGGGCGGGTGGAACCCGTAGTCCATCAGCCGCTTGGCCACGTCCAGCGCGGTCGCGCCGTACTCGCGCTTGAGTCCGCGCGCGGACAGCACGAACTCGTGCATGCAGTGGCGGTCGTAGGGCAGCTCGTAGTCGTCCTTCAGCAGCGCCAGCATGTAGTTCGCATTCAGCACGGCGATCTCGGACATGTCGCGCAGCCCGGGCCCCCAGGAGCGGATGAAGGCGTAGGCGCGCACGAACACGCCGAACGGCCCGCCGAAGCCGCGCACGCGGCCGATCGACTTGGGCCGGTCGTGGTCGAGCCGGAACCCGTCGCCGTCGCGCACCACCACCGGCGTCGGCAGGTACGGCTCGAGGATGTCGCGCACCGCCACCGATCCGGCGCCGGGGCCGCCGCCGCCGTGCGGCTGGGAGAAGGTCTTGTGCAGGTTGAAGTGCAACACGTCGAAGCCCATGTCGCCGGGGCGCGAGATGCCGCAGACCGCGTTCAGGTTGGCGCCGTCGTAGTAGAGCAGGGCGCCGGCGTCGTGGAAGATCGCGGCCACCTCCTCGATCCGCTCCTCGAACAGCCCCAGCGTCGATGGGTTGGTCAGCATCAGCCCGGCCGTCTGCGGGCCTACCTTCTCGCGCAGGTCGTCGACGTCTATGTTGCCTCTCTCGTCAACGTTCACCTTGCGCACCGTGTAGCCGGCCATGGTGACGCTGGCCGGATTGGTGCCGTGAGCCGTGTCCGGGATGACGATCTCGCGGCGCTGCTCGTGCTCGCCGCGGTCCTTGAAGTACGCGCTGATCAGCGTCAGTCCGGTCAGCTCACCCTGCGATCCCGCGGCCGGCTGCAGCGTCACGGCCTGCAGCCCGACCACCTCCGCCAGGATCTCCTGCAGCCGCCACATCAGCTCCAATGCCCCCTGCGCGTCCTCGTCGTCCTGATAGGGGTGCAGGTCGCGGAACCCGGGCAGGCCGACCAGCCGCTCGTTCACGCGCGGGTTGTACTTCATCGTGCACGAGCCGAGCGGGTAGAAGCCGGTGTCGATGCCGAAGTTGCGCGTGCTGAGCTCGGTGAAGTGCCGTACCAGCTCCGGCTCGGCCAGCTCCGGCAGCCGCGGCGGCTGGGAGCGCTGCAGGTGCTCGGGGATGGCCGCGCCCGGCTCCAGTCCCGGGTCGGGCACCGACGAGCCGCGACGTCCGGCCTGCGACCGCTCGTAGATCAGCTTCATGCTGCCACCTCCACGCCCACCGCCGCCAGCGCCTCGGCCAGCCGCTCGATCTCGTCGGGCGTGCGCCGCTCCGTGAAGGCCATCATCAGCGCGTCGTCCAGGCCGGCGTAGTCCCTCCCGATCGCGTAGCCGGGGTGCACGCCGCGCCGCTTGCACTCGGCGATCACCTCGCGGGCCGGGCGTCCGGTGCGCACGACGAACTCGCGCAGGGTGGGCCGGTCGAACGCCGGAGGCAGGCCCAGCCGCCGTTTGGCGTGCTCCGCCAGCGCGTGGGAGCACTCGCCCACCTCACGCAGCCCGGCCGGGCCCAGCCACGACAGGTACACAAGGCCGCCCAGCGCCAGCAGCGTCTGGTTCGAGGTGATGTTCGACGTGGCCTTCTCGCGGCGGATGTGCTGCTCGCGCGTCTGCAGCGTCAGCACGAAGCCGCGGCGGTTCTCGAGGTCGACCGTCTCGCCCACGATGCGGCCCGGCAGCTGCCGGGCGTAGTCCTGCCGGGCGGCCAGAAATCCGTATTGGGGGCCGCCGTAGGACAGGTAGTTGCCGGCCGGCTGCCCCTCGCCGATCGCCAGCGCGCATCCGTAGCGCCCAGGGGCCTCGAGCACGCCCAGCGACATCGGGTCGACGTAGGCGACCGGCAGCGCCCCGCCGGCGTCGGCCGCGGCCGCCAGCGCCGGCGCGTCCTCGAGCACCCCCAGGAAGTTGGGCTGCTGGAAGATGACGAGGGCGGCGCCGTCCGCTGCGGCGGCCAGCTGGTCGGGGTCGGTGGCGCCGTCGGTGTGCGGCACCTCGACCACCTCCATGCCGAAGCCCGGCGCGAACGTGCGCACCACCTGGCGCGCCTGCGGGCTCAGCGTCTCGGCGACGACCACCTTGGTGCGGCCGGTGGCCAGCTTGGCGACGTAGCAGGCGTCGGCCGCGACCGTGGTCCCGTCATAGCCGGAGGCGTTCGAGACGTCCATGCCGGTCAGCTCGCAGATCGCCGTCTGGTACTCGAAGATCGCCTGCAGCACGCCCTGGCTCATCTCCGGCTGGTAGGGCGTGTACGCCGTCAGGAACTCGCCGCGCTGCATCATCATGTCCACCACGGCCGGGACGTAGTGGTCGTACATGCCGGCCCCGAGGAAGGACAGCTCGCGGCCGACGTCGACGTTGCGCGCGGCCAGCTCGGCCATGTGCGCGGACAGCTCGGCCTCCGACAGTGCCGGGCCGATGTCCAGCGGCCGGCCCAGGCGCACCGCCTCGGGGATCTCGGCGAACAGCTCGTCGATCGAATCGATGCCGATGGCGGCCAACATGGCCGCGCGGTCGGCATCGGTCAGCGACGTGAAGCTCACAGCGAGCCGACGTAGCTCGAGTAGCCGGCGGCGTCCATCAGCGAGTCCAGCTCGGAGGGATCCGACATCCGCACCTTCACCAGCCAGCCCTCGCCGTAGGGGTCGTCGTTGACGGTGTTCTCACTGCCGTCGAGCGCGTCGTTGGTCTCGGTCACCTCGCCCGACAGCGGCGCGATCAACTGCGACACGGCCTTGGTCGACTCCAGCTCCCCGTACTCGCCCCCGCGCTCGATGCTGGTGCCGACCTCCGACGGGGCGAAGTACACGACCTCGCCCAGGCTGTCCTGCGCGTACCAGGTGATGCCGAAGGTGGCAACGTCACCGTCCACCCGCGCCCAGTCGTGCTCCTCGTTGTAGTAGAGACCGTCGGGGTAGCTGGCCTCGCTCATGTGCTCGTCTCCTTGACGTACAGCGGTTTGCGGGATATTGCCGCGGCCAGGCTGCGGCCGCGGACGTCGATCTCGATCGGTGTGCCGGGCTCGCCGGCGGCGAACGGCACGTAGCCCATGCCGATGCCGACGTTCAGCGACGGCGACATGGTGCCACTGGTGACAACACCCTTGGGCAGGATCGGCATTCCCTGGCGGGGGATACCGCGCTCGCTCATGGTGAATGCCACCAGCTTCTCCGGCACGCCCGTCTGCTTCTGCTCGCGCAGCGCATCGGCGCCGATGAAGTCCTTGGCCTCGAGCGCGCACACCCAGCCCAGCCCGGACTCGAGCGCGGTGCGCTCCAGCGACAGGTCGTTGCCGTAGAGCGGATAGCACACCTCGAGCCGCAGGGTGTCGCGGGCGCCCAGCCCGCAGGGCACGGCGCCGGCCGCGACGATCGCGTCCCACAGCTCACCCACCCGTTCCATGGAGCACATCAGCTCGACCCCGGGCTCACCCGTGTATCCGGTACGGGCAACCAGGGCGGGCACCCCGCAGACCTGCGACTCGACAAAGCCGAACGGCACCAGCTGCGGAAGCTCGACCAGGCCCAGCGCGGTCGGTCCTTGCAGGGCCAGCATCGCCGTCTGCGAGGAGCGGTCGTCGAGCACCACGCCCTCGCCGAGATGCCGCTCCAGCCAGTCGCGGTCAT
>DATNEO010000066.1:0-12195 GCA_035553035.1 Gaiellales bacterium
CAGGCGCCGGCGTGACCGGCGGCCACATCTGCGACCGCTGGTAGGGTCGCGGCGTGCCCTACTGCCAGCACTGCGGGAGCCCCCATCTCGACGACGCCACCTTCTGCCCGCAGTGCGGTTCATGGGTGGGCAGCGTCGGCAGCCTGCCGGCCACCCCAGTCGCCGCCGCCCGCTACGCAGGCTTCTGGCCGCGTGCGGGTGGCTGGCTGATCGACCAGCTGATCATCGCGATTCCGTTCAACATCGTCACCGACCTGCTCGTGTCCTACAACCAGCCGACGGTGACCACCACCACCGACGCCGGAAACAACGTCCACATCCACTGGCATGGCGATTGGCTCACGCTGGGCCTGCTGCTGCTGGCCTCGTCGGTGACGACCTGGTTGTACTCGTCGATCCTGCAGAGCTCGTCGCGCCAGGCCACGGTCGGCCAGAGGGCGCTGGGCCTGGTCATCACCGACCTGGACGGAAACCGCATCAGCTTCGCCCGCGCCAGCGGCCGCTACCTGGCCACGCTCCTGACCAGCCTCACCCTCGGCATCGGCTACCTGATGATGATCTGGACGAAGCGCAAGCAGACGCTGCAGGACAAGATCGCCGGCACCGTGGTCATCCCCAAGCGTCACTGACCGTCGCGGCCGCTGACGCCCCACGTGTCCGACAGCAGGTAGCCCTCCGGGAACGGGTCGCTCGGATCCACCATCAGCTGGGTGACACCGGTGATCCAGGCGCTGCCGCGGATCGCGGGCACGATCGCAGGGCGGTCTCCGACGCTGGTCTCCGAGACGATCCGGCCCTCGAACGCCGAGCCGATCGCGGAGGCGTGGGACATCGTGTCGCCAACCCGCATCTGGCCGCGCGCGTGCAGCGCCGCCATCCGCGCCGACAGGCCGGTGCCGGTCGCCGAACGGTCGAGCCGCCCCGGCGACACGACCACGGCGTTTCGAGTGACCTCCCCCACCCCCCGCCAGGGCTCGGCGATCTGGACGATGCTGACGCCGGTGATCTCGGCGTTCTCGGGGTGCGTGCAGGGCAGCTGCTCGCGAGCCGCCGCGCGGATCCGCTCGCCCGCCAGCGACAGCTCGCGCGCTTCGGACGGCTCGATCGCAAACCCCAGGGCGCGCGCGTCGGCGATCGCGTACCACATACCGCCGTAGGCGACGTCGACGGTGAGCGTGCCCAGCCCATCCACCTCCAGCGGCGCGTCCAGGCGGTCGGCGAAGCACGGCACGTTGCTGAACTCGACGCTCTCGCAGCGGCCGTCCCTGCAGGCGGCACGCACCTCGATCACGCCGCCCGGCGCCTCCAGCCGCAGCAGCGTCTCCGGCTCGCGCATCTGCACCGCACCCGTCTCCAGCAGCACCGTGGCCGTGCAGATCGTGTTGGAGCCCGACATCGGCGGGTACTCGGTCGGCTCCATGATGATGAAGCCGGCGTCACAGCCCGGCTGCGTGGCCGGCACCACCAGGTTGGCGTGGCACGCGACGCTGCCCCGAGGCTCGCGCAGCAGCAGCTTGCGAAGGCCGTCGCCGTGCTGCTGGAGGTGGCGCATCTGATCAAACACGGTTGCGCCCGGCGGCGGCAGCACACCGCCCACAACCACGTTTCCGATCTCGCCGCCCGCATGACAGCCGACGACGGTGATGGTGCGTACAGCTCGCATCGGCCGAGCATACCGGCGTGCGATCGGGGGTAGATTCCGCCTGTGACGCTGGTGCACTTCCTGGTCGACCTGGGCGTGGCAGGCGTATTGACGGCGCTGCTGGCCCGGGTGGTCGAGCTGACCGATCGCGGATCGTCCGATGACGGCCCGTCCGACGGCGGCGGTGGTGGTGGCGGAGGCGGATGGTGGCGGCGGCCGGCCCCGCCGGCCCCTCGACCGCACCCGACCGGTGCCCGTGATCGCCGCAACCCTCCTGAGGCGCGCCCTCACGACCGGCCGCGGCCAGCCCGAGTCCGCGTCCACTGATCAGCGGCTGTTGCGCTCCTTGACCGCCCGCTCCATCTGGCGGCGGGCGTCCCGCTCGGCGATCGAGTGGCGCTTGTCCACGCCCTCCTTGCCCCGGGCCAGGCCCAGCTCGAGCTTGACCTTGCCGTTCGTCAGGTACAGCGCCAGCGGCACCAGCGTCATGCCTCGCTGCGCCACCTTCACGCCCAGCTGGTGGATCTCGCGGCGGTGCAGCAGCAGCTTGCGGTCGCGCACCGGCTCGTGGTTCTGGAGGTTGCCCTGCCGGTAGGGGGCGATGTTCGCCCCGACCAGGAACACCTCGCCGTTTCGCAGCTGGGCGTAGCTCTCGCGGATGTTGCCGCCGCCGTCGCGGAGCGACTTCACCTCCGTGCCGGTCAGCGCGATGCCGGCCTCGACCCGCTCCACGATGTGGAAATCGTGTCGGGCTTTGCGGTTCTCGGCGATCATCTTGCGGGCGGGCGCGGACATCAGGTGGACTTTACGCGGTCGCCGCCTCCGGCTCGGTCGCCTGATCGAGGCCGGCCAGCCGCTGCGAGCCGATGAACAGGCCCGCCGCCAGCAGCGACAAGGCTGCGCAGACCGCGTAGCCGGTGACGTAGCCGTTGCGGGTGATCAGGTAGCCGACCAGCGGGAACAGCCATAGCATCTGGATCGAGAAGAAGCCCTCGGCGATCGACATGGACGTGGCCCGGAACTCGGAACGCGTGTTGTGCTGCAGGTAGGTCGAGAGCGTGACGTAGACCAGCTCCGGCAAGCCCGCCACCACCAGCAGCATCAGCACCGGCAGCGCCAGGCCGGGCAGCGCCGGCCCCAGCACCAGCGCCACCGCGGCCAGCAGCGACGTGCCACCGACGGTGGCGGTGAGCGACGCGCGGTCGTGCATGCGGCCCCCCACCCAGCTGAACAGCGCGCCGACCAGCATCCCGCCGCCCAGCGCGAACCCGAGCATGGCATCCGAGGCACCGCGTTGCGCGAACAGCGGCGCGGCGTAGAACCAGGCGCTGGTGAAGGCCGCCCAGTAGATGCTCCAGGCGATCGTCAGCACCGCCAGCCGGGGCGAGCGACGAAGCGCCGAGAGCCCGCTGCGCGCGACCGTCAGGCCCTGGCCGGCGCTGCCGCGGGCATCGTCCGGCAACCGGCTGGCGATCCCGCTCGCGATCAGTGCGCTGATCGCGGTCAGCCAGAACGCGGCCGGCCGCGACCAGGTCGCGATCAGGCCGCCGGCCAGGAACGAGATCGCGCTCGCGAACTGGAACACGGCCCACAGGCCGCCCAGCATGCGGGGGAACTGCGCCTGGGCATCGTCGTGCGCGAGCGCGTCGAACAGGTAGGCCTCGTCGGCACCGGTGCGCAGTGCGAATGCCACGCCGTGGATGGCGCCGGCCAGGCATATCAGCCCGAATCCGGGCGCGTAGACGTAGCCGAGCTCGCCGGCGGCGGTGAAGAAGCCGGCAGCGACCAGCAGCCGGCGCCGGCCGAGCGCGTCGGCCAGCGCTCCGGTCGGCACCTGCGCGACCAGCATGCCGACGTGCAGCGCGGCCTCGACCAGGCCGAACTGGGTCAACGTCAGCCCTCGCGAGAGCAGGTACACCGCCCACACCGGGCCGGTGAAGATGATGCCGTTGAAGAGCTGGTAGAGCCTGAAGATTGTCAGCGTGCGCGCGTGCATGGAACCCTTCGAGTGATCGGAAAGCCGGACTGCTCAGCTGAGCGGCACGCCGATTTTGGGCGCACCACTCCCTGGGACCCGGCCTCGTCAGTGCGAGACGCGCGAGATGCTGAAGCGCAGCCGGCGGATCACCGACGTGGCGAACTCGATGTTGGGGCTGCGGTGGTGCATCGGCGAGCAGGATACCAGCGATCCGGGTCTGACTTCAGCCTGACGCGGCCGAAGCACTCCGGCGCTAGGCCGGCCCGTCCAGCGCCCCCGGCAGCGCCGCCAGGTCGGCCAGATCGAGGTCGACGTCCATGCTCCCGAACGACGAGCCCTTGCCGGTGCGCACCAGACAGGTGCGCATGCCGATCCCGGCGGCCGGCGCAAGGTCCGACTCCGGGTCGTCGCCCACCATCATCGCCTCCGCCGGATCGACCCCCAGCAGGCGGCAGGCGCTGCGGTAGATCTCGGTGGAGGGCTTGCCCACCACCACCGGCTCGGCCGCGGCCGCGTAGCTCAGGCCGACCACGAACATGCCCGCGTCGAGCGCCGGGCCGTCTGCGGTCGGCCACCAGCGGTTCTGCTGCATCGCCACCAGCGGCACACCGCCGAGCAGCACCCTGAAGACCGCGTCCAGCCGTCCGTACGTCCAGCTCTCGTCGGGCCCGCCCAGCAGCACCACCTCGGCGGTGCCCGGGTCATCCACCAGCTCGATCCCGTCCAGCTCGCCCACGGCGCCCCGCTCGACCAGCGCGTACACGCGCTCGCCCGCGTGTTCGGCGCGGAGGTGCTCGGCGGCGGCCGATGCGGCCGTCGTGATCCGCTCGACCGGCAGCTCGTAGCCGATGCCGGCCAGCCGCTCCGCGATCGCCGCCCGCGTCTTGCCCGTGGTGTTCGTGAGCACGCCCAGCTCGATGCCGCCGGCGGCCAGCTCGGCGACGGCAGCCGGCGAGCCCGGAATCGGCGACCAGCCGACGTGCAGCACCCCCTCCATGTCAAGGACGATGCCGCGCACGCCGCTCACCGCAGGGCGTCCTCGATCATCTGCCGCGCGACCGGCGCCGCGGTCTGGCCGCCCACGCCGCCGTGGACGATCAGCACCGAGACGACCACCCGCGGCGCCTCGGCCGGCGCGTAGCCGACGAACCAGGCGTCGGTCTTGATCCCCGGACCCAGCTCCGCGGTGCCGGTCTTGCCGTTGACGGTAGCTATCGAGCTGGACGCGAGCGTGCCGGTGCCGTAGGCGACGACCGCCCGCATCATCTCGGCCACATCGTCGGCGACGTGCTTGGTGATCACGCGGCGGCTGGGGCGATGATCGTGGATGCTGGACGGCGAGCGCGCGATCCACGGCGGATGCAGCACTCCCCGGCTGGCGATCACCTGTCCCACCGATGCCATCTGCAGCGGCGTGGCCGAGACGCCTCCCTGGCCGATGCCGGCGACGCCCAGGTTGACCGGGTTCTGGAGCGCGCTCTGCGACGGCATCACGCTCTCGTCCAGCGGGTAGGCCATGTGCGAGCGGGTGTTGAACCCGAACGCCACCGCCGTGCGCGCCAGCTGCTTGCCGCCGGTGGCAACGGCGACCGGCCCGAACACCGAGTTGCAGCTCTGGGCGAACGCCTGTACCAGCGTGCCCCCGCACAGCTCGTGGTGGAAGTTGACCAGCTTGAAGCCGCCGACCAGGGCGTAGCGGGCCGGCGTGTAGCTGGTCTCGGGGGTGACCACACCCTTCGTCAGGGCGGCCGACGCGGTCACCATCTTGAAGGTCGAGCCGGGCGGCTGCACGGCGTCCATGGCGATCCCGGCCGCGGCCCGCACGGCGCCGTTGCGGGGATCCATGATCGTGATCCCGCCGAGGCGTCCCCCCAGCGCGTCGGTCGCGTCCATCTGCAGGGTGGGGTCAAGCGTGGTCACCACATCGCGCGGGCGCCGCCCGGGACGGTGAGCGATCAACCGCGTACCGGTGGCGCTCCGCGCCCGTAGCGTGATCGACGGGACGCCGCCCAGCACCGGGTTCAGCGACTGCTCGAGGCCACCCTGGCCGTACATGGAGTTGGCCGGCCAGCCCAGCGCCACCCGCTGCCTGCGCTGGGCCGCCGTCTGCGGCGCCCGCACGAACCCGGTGAGCGTGTAGAAGGGCGCTCCCTGCGGGTACTGGCGATCGTCAGCCGGCCCGCGGGCCAGCACCATCCGGTTGGTGGCCAGGATCGCGCCACGGTGGTCGGGCGCTTTGGCCGTGCTCACGAGCTGCTCGCCCGGCTGCAAGCCCGGCCACACCAGCTCCGGCGCCCAGCGGATCAGGTAGCGGCTGCCGGCCAGCACCACCGGCACCTGCAGCTCGCCCTCCAGCCGCCCGAACTCGCGGGTGCGAAGCGCCATCGGCACCGTGTCCACCCCGGCCGCCATCACACCCGGCCCCGTCACCTTCAGCGACTTCAGCGTCGACACCGTCGCCGCCTGCCCGTAGGCCCGCCGAAAGGCGCGATAGGTGGTGGCCGCCCGCGACTGCCGCGACAGCTGGCGGTACATCGCGTGGTAGTCACCGGCCACCCACGCCGCCGTGAACGCCTCCACCGGCGTCCTCGGGTTCGGCCCCGAGTTGATCAGCGGCACCGCGTCGTCGTGCAAAACCAGAAACGCGACACCGCCGACCGCGGCCACGGCCAGCAACCCACCGGCGATGACAAGCAGCCGGCGCAGGGCTCGCCGTGGCCTCTTCCGCTCGATGCTTCGCGCGCCGGCCACCCGGGTAGTGTGCCTCAGCCGCGCCGCCGATCGACCCGATCGAGCAACACGCGGCCGCGGGCACGGTCGATCGACTGCACGCGCACACCGATCGAATCGCCCAGACGATACCGGCGGCCGGTGGTGCGTCCCACCTGCGCGACTCCCAGCCGGTCGATCTCGAACCGCTCCCGCCCCAGGCGTCGCACCGGCAGCAATCCCTCGAACACCTCGGCGAAGCGGACGAACAGCGCGCCCTCGATCATGCCCACCAGCTCGCCCTCGAACGGCTCGTTCCAGCCTCTGCGGTAGAGCTCCTGCTCGAGCAGGAAGGCCAGGCAGACGTCGTCGCCGCGCCGCTCGATGCGCGCGGCCTCGCGCTCGCGCTCGCTGCTCACGACACCCTCGTGCTGGAGCAGCTCCGGGTCGTCCGGAGGGCGCTCGGCCGCGCCGATCAGGCCCAGCAGCGCGCGGTGCACCACCAGGTCGGGGTAGCGACGGATGGGGGAGGTGAAGTGACAGTACGCGGCGCTGGCCAGGCCCGAGTGGCCGAGGTTGCGGGGGTCGTAGCGCGCCCGCTCCAGCGCCCGCAGCACCAGCGTCGGGAAGGCCATGCGGCCGCGGCCGGCCCCGGCCACGTACTGGGTGACGCGCTCGCTGATGCGGGCGGCGTGCGCCGCGGCCTGTGCGGGTGTGTGCAGGTCGGGCAACGCCGGCGTCGGCACCTCCAGCTCGGTCAGGCGCGCCGAGAGCAGCGCCACCGCATCGGGGTCGGGAGCCTCGTGCACGCGGTAGAGGGCCGGCACGCGCGCCTCCGCCAGCATCTCCGCGACCCGCTGGTTGGCCATCAGCATCAGCTCCTCGACCAGCGCGTGCGCCTCGTGCTCGGCCGCCGCGACCGCGTCGGCCACCCGTCCCTCCGCGAAGGTGAACTCGACCTCGCGGGATTCGATGCGCGCGGCCCCGCGTGTGAAGCGTGCGTCCCGCAGCCGGCCGGACAGGTCGCGCGCGTCCCGCAGCGCCTCCAGCAGGTCGTCTGCGGCGGGCTCGTGGCCGGCCAGCATCCGCTCCACCTGCGGGTAGCTGAGCCGGTGGTCGCTGCGGATGGTGCTGCGGTAGGCCGTCGCCGCACCGTCGGGCGCCACCTCGATCGTGACCGCGTAGCGGTCGACGCCCGGCTGCAGGCTGCAGACGTTGCTGGAGAGCGCGTGCGGCAGCATCGGTTCCACCCGGCCGGGCAGATACACGGAGCAGCCGCGCCAGGACGCCTCCTCATCGATCGGCCCGCCCGCGACCACGAACGCCGACACGTCGGCGATGTGCACGAACACCCGCAGGCCGTCCTGCTCCCGCTCGACCGAGATGGCGTCGTCGAAGTCGCGCGCGTCCGGCGGGTCGATCGTGAACGTGAGCCGGTCGCGCAGGTCGGCACGAGCCGGGTCGGGTGGCAGCGGGTCGGCGGGCAACGCCGCCAGCTCGTCCTCCACCTCCCGCGACCAGGGGGCGGCCACGCCCTCCGAGACCAGCACCCCACGCAGCACGGCCGTGACGTCGTCGCTTCGGCCCAGCACCTCCAGCAGCCGCGCCTTGCGCCCCTCGAGCTCGACGGCAACCAGGTCGCCTTCCCGCGCCGGCAGCGATCCCCGCCGGCCCAGCGTGATCGGCAGGCCCGGCTCGAAGAACGGCTCTGCCACCAGCAGCTTGCCGCGCCGCGCGACCTCACAGACCGCCGGTGGCGGCCGCTCGTGATCCGTCACTTCTGGGCGAGCACGCCAAGCGCCCTGCGCAGCACCTCGTCCACCCGGGTGAACGGCCGGTTCATGACCCGCACGTCCGGAATGATGCCGCGCCGGTTGACGCGCTCACCGCCGGCCAGCGAGAACACCGCGACCGTCAGCTTCAGGGCTCCGCCGCCCTGCAGCGGCTGCACCGCCTGCACCGTTCCCTTGCCGAAGCTGCGGGTGCCCACGACCACCGCGCGGTGAGCCCGCTGCAGCGCCCCCGCGACCACCTCGGCTGCGCTCGCCGTGGAGCTGTCCACCAGCACCGCGACCGGCAGGTGCGCGACCGCGCGGTCGTCGGCAGAGTAGACGTGCCGCGGCTGGTGCAGGCCGTGCGTGGCCACGACCATGCCTGAGTCCTGGAACACGTCGGCGACGCTGACGGCCTCGTCCAGCAGACCGCCCATGTTGCCCCGCAGGTCGAGGATCAGTCCGGCCCGGTGGTGCTTGCTGGCGCGCTCGGCCAGATCCCGGATGCGTTGCGCGACGCCGGCGACGAAGCCGGGCAGCCGCAGGTAGGTGTACCGGCGGCCGTGGTAGCGGATCGACCGCGAAAACACGTTGGGCAGGTCGAGAGCCGTCCGCTCCAGCGTGACGGTGCGCGGTGCCTGATGGGGGCGGCGTAAGACCAGTGAGACCCTGCTGCCGGCCGGCCCGCGCAGCAGCCGCATGTCCCTGCGGTAGCTGAGCCGAGCGAGTGGTTCCAGGCCGATCTGCGTGATCAGGTCGCCGCGGCGCAGGCCGGCGTTGGCCGCCGGCAGCCCCGGCAGCGTCGCCGTCACCGCCAGGCCGCCCGGCGCATGCGTGAACGCCATGCCGACGCCCACGAACCGCGATTGCTCCTCGGTCACGACCAGCTGGTAGGCGTGCGGCGACAGATACTGGGTGTAGGGGTCGTGGAGCGCCCGCAGCACACCGTGCAGGCCGTGAGCCCGCAGCACGGCCTTGTTGATCGGCAAGTAATAGGACTGCTGCAGCGCCCGCACGACCTGGTCGCGCACGGTCGCGGCCTGCGCGGTTCCGTCCCCGCCCACCGTCGACACGCCGCGGGAATGCAGCTCGAAGCTGCCGAAGAACGCGATCAGAAGCGATACCACGGCCACGAGCCAGATGAGTCCGCGACGCCCCATGACGACCTTGTATTCTACCCCTATTCGCGGCCGCTAGATTCTCAGGAACTTGCGGAGAGTGAGCCCGGAACCGAACGCGCCCAGGAACATCCCGAACGCGATCAGCGCGGCGCCGAGACCGACCACGCCGGCCGGGAAGCTGCGTGCCGGGTCGGTCAGCCCGCCGTTCACATTGGTCAGGCCGATGTAGGCGATCGAGAGCAGCGTCACCGCCCCGGCGGCGCCGGCGAACCCGGTCAGCATCCCCTCCAGCACGAACGGCACCCGCACGAACCAGTTGGTGGCGCCGACCAGCTTCATCACCTCGATCTCCCGCCGTCGCGAGAAGATCGAGAGCCGGATCGTGTTCGCGATCAGCACCACTGCGGCGATCCCGAGCAGTGCCATCAGCGCGCCCAGCACGACCAGCACCCACTTGGTCACCGACAGCACCTTGTCGGCGATCTCCTTGCCGTAGGTGACGCACGGGGCCGACCCGCAGTTCTGCACCTCGGGGATCTGGCCGGCGGCGGCGGAGACCTGCGACGCCTTGTCCGGATTGGTCAGCTTCATGTAGAAGGCCGGCGGCAGCGGGTTCTCCGTGAGCGAGCCGGCGTCCTTCTGCAGGTCCTTGTTCAGCTGCTTCAGCGCTTCCGCCGGCGACACGTAGGTGACGGACTTGACGTACGGGATCGCGACCAGCTGGTTGTGCACCTTGTCGAGCGTGGCCGGATCGCTCTCGGTGCCGACCTTCATGTAGGCCTTGACCGTGATGTCGTTGCGCACGCCCTGCGTCTTGTCGTAGAGGAACAGCCCGACCGAGGCGAACACCGCCAGCAGGAAGGTCACGATCAGCACGGTCACGCTGGCCGCCACGGTGGTGGCGACATTGCCGCGGATCGAGTTCACCGCCTCCGAGACGAAGAAGCGCCACCTCACGCCTGGTAGCCCCCGCGCCGGTCGTCACGCACGACCCTGGCGTTCTCGAGCTGGATCACGCGGCGGCGCATCTTGTCCACCATCTCGCGGTCGTGCGTCGCCATCACGACGGTGGTGCCGGCGCGGTTGATGCGGTACAGCAGCTGCATGATGCCGACGGAGGTGTCGGGGTCGAGGTTGCCGGTGGGCTCGTCTGCGATCAGGAGCGGCGGGTGGTTGACGAACGCGCGCGCCACCGAGACGCGCTGCTGCTCGCCGCCCGAAAGCTCGTTCGGGAACCGGTCGCTCTTGTCGGCCAGCCCCACCAGCCCGATGATGTCCGGCACCTTGCGCCGGATCTCCGCCCGCGACTTCCCCTGCACCTGCAGCGCGTAGGCCACGTTCTGGTAGACGTTGCGGTTGGGCAGCAGCTTGAAGTCCTGGAACACGCAGCCGATGTTGCGGCGCAGCACGGGGATCTTGGAGCGCTTCAGTTTCGGCAGCGAGCGGCCGCCGACGATCAGGTTGCCCGAGGTCACCTCGAGCTCCTTCAGCAGCAGCTTGATGAAGGTCGACTTGCCGGAGCCGGACGGCCCCACCAGGAACACGAACTCGCCCTTGTCGATCTGCAGCGAGACCTCCTCGAGGCCGGCGATGTTGGGCTCATAGACCTTCGTCACCTGGTCGAACAGGATCATCGCCGCGCCCGGCTGGCGGGCGGGCTCGGCGCCGTTGGCGGCGACGGCGGGATCCAGCGGCGGCTCGCTCACCGCAAGCGGGGCGGTGGCAGGCGACGCAGCGAGGTCGGGGAGGTGAGGCTGGTCGGTCATCTGCGATCAGGTGGCGCCGCTGTAGGCGCGTGCGAGAAGGCATTCAGGGTACCTGGCCGGTGGAAGGCACGCAACGGCGACCCGGCCCACACAGGCCGGTTTGTGCCGCTTCGGGAGCGCATTCGCGGGGTATCAGGCATCCGCCGCCTTGCCCAGCAGGTAGGCGTGGATCAGTTCGTCCAGGTCGCCATCCAGCACCGCTTGGGCATTGCCTATCTTGATGTTGGTGCGATGGTCGTTGACCATGGTGTAGGGATGCAGGACGTAGCTGCGGATTTGACTTCCGAAGGAGATATCCTGCGCCTCTCCGCGTTCCTTCGCGAGCGCTTCACGTCGTAGCTCTTCTTCCCGTTCGATCAATCGGCTCTTGAGGATGCGCATCGCCTGAGCCTTATTTTGCAGCTGAGAGCGCTCGTTTTGGCACTGCACCACCAGCCCTGTGGGCAGGTGCGTCAGGCGCACGGCGGAATCGGTCTTGTTGACGTGCTGCCCGCCGGCGCCCTGGCTGCGGTAGGTGTCGATGCGAAGGTCGCTCTCGTCGATCTCGAGGTCGACGTCGTCCTCGACCAGCGGCGACACCTCCAGCTGCGCGAAGCTCGTGTGGCGGCGGTGCGCCGAGTCGAACGGCGACAGGCGCACCAGCCGGTGCACGCCCTTCTCGGCCTGCATGATGCCGTAGGCGTTCTCACCGGTCAGCGTGAAGGTGGCGCTCTTCAGGCCCGCCTCCTCACCCGGCGTCTGCTCCAGCAGCTCCACCTTGTAGCCGCGCCCGTCCGCCCAGCGCTCGTACATGCGCAGCAGCATCTGGGCCCAGTCCTGGCTGTCGGTTCCGCCGGCGCCGGCGTGCACGCCGACCACCGCCGGACCGGAGTCGTACTCGCCGGTGAACAGCGCCTGCTCCTGGAGCATCCCCATCTCACGCCCGAGCCGGTCCAGGGCCCCGTCCAGCTCGTCGCGCCAGGCGGGGTCGTCGGCGGCCTGCTCCAGCATGAAGTCCAGCTCGCCGGAGTCGGCCTGCAGCTGCTCGAAGGTCTCGATCTTCTTCTGCGTGCGGGCGCGCTCGGCAGCCACCTTCGCAGCCGCCCGCTGATCCTCCCAGAACCCGGGCGACTCCATGGCGCTGTCGAGCTCGCTCAGGCGCACGGCCAGAGCACCCGGGTCAAAGGTAATCACGAACCCAGTGCAGCTGGGCTCTGATCTCCTCGAC
>DATNEO010000067.1:0-4523 GCA_035553035.1 Gaiellales bacterium
GGCTCGATGCGCTCGAAGATGTCCTCGAGGCTGGTGCCGGTGACCGTGATGCCGTGGTTCTTGAGCCCGACCACGGCGTGCGACGGGTCGTGCTCGTCGCGGATGATGTCCGCCACGGCAACCGCCAGCTCGGCCGTGCCACAGGGGTAGTTGAACTCGGTTGCGGGGATGCCCGGGATCCACGCGTGCACGTGCACGATCGCGTTCACCTCGGGGTGCTCCTGGTAGATCATCCAGTGCTCGATGGCGTCCACCGACACCCGGTTCGGCTCGATGCCGGGTGGCACCGACAGCACCATGGTGCCGGTGTCGGCCTCGTAGTCCTTCACCATCAGCACGTCCTTGCCGACCTCGCGCAGGTCTGACTTGTCGACCCCGGACGCGCTCATCCAGTAGCGCCGCTCGTCCTTGCGCACCGACAGGTTGCCGTAGGAGAGGCCGCCGATTCCGTAGATGCGCTTGATCGCGCGCAGCTCCTTTTCGGGCACGATCTCGTGCAGCGGGAACGGCGCCGGCAGCAGGCCCAGCGCGTCCAGGCGGTGCCCGGCCTGGTAGAGGCTCTCGGTCAGCTCGTCGCCCTGCCACAGCTCCGGCTCGAGGTCATGCTCGAAGCGGTTGTCGATCACCAGTCGCGAGGTCGCAAGCGGCGTGATGCGATCGACGATGTCGTGGATCCAGATGTCGAGATCGCCCGGGTCGGGGATCGAGTAGTGGCCGCGCTCGGGCGTCACGAAGTGGCAGGAGTCGCCCGGCACCACCAGCATGCCGAGGTTGGCCAGGCCGCGCACCATCAGCGGGTACTCGTAGCGCAGCACGTCGTCGGGCACCTCGGGCGCCGAGTGGATGATGGTCACGTAGGTACCGCGCTGCCGGCGCCGGAACGGCTTCGGTTTGTCGGGGTTGATGAAGTTGAACACGACCTCGGCGTCGGCGGGGTTCTCGTCGTCGTCCCAGCCGTAGCCGCGGCGCAGCCACTCGTCGCGCAGCCGCGTGCGGAACTCCGCCAGCGCGGGGTCGTCGCTGCCCGGCCCCCAGTAGGCAATGTTGGTGGTCACGCGGTCACATCCGCCAGGTCGTCCAGCTTCACTTCCAGCATCTCCTTCTCGCCTTCCATCTCAACGACGCATGCATCCCGCAGCACCTCGTAGCTGCGAACGACGCCCCGGCCCTGGGGTGTCGCGACGATGCGCCCCACCGCGGGGGCCCGATCCCGGAACGACCGGTAGACCGGATGCTCAAATGCAAGACAGCAGCGTAGCCTGCCGCAGAGACCGGTGATGCGGCCGGGGTTCATCGGCAGCTCCTGGTCCTTCGCCATCTTGAGGGTGATCGGGCTCTCGTGCGAGGGGTAGCGGTTGCAGCACTTGGTGGGTCCGCAGAGGCCGCCGCCGCCGGACAGCCTGGCGCCCTCGCGGGGGCCGACGGCGCGCACCTCGACGCGGCGGTTCAGCCGTTTGGCCAGCTCCGACTGCAGCGCCTGCGTGTCAAGCCGCTCCTCGCTGCCGTACGAGAACACGATCCGGCTCTGGTCGAACACCATCTCGGCCGACAGCGGCTTCACCGGTAGCTGGAAGCGGCCGGCCAGCTCCCGGAAGAGCAGCATCGAGCGCTTGGCCTCGATGCGGTTCCTGCGCACCTGTTCGTGGTCGTCGGCGCCGGCGCGGCGGATCACCCGCTTCAGCGGCCCGGTCAGCTCCGAGTCGGGCACGTCGTGGCTGGCCTGCACCACCCGGCCCAGCTCACGGCCGCGGGCGGTCTGGCAGATCACGTGTTCGTCCCAGCGCAGCTCAAGCCCGGCGGGATCGAAGGAGTACACCTTGCCGCCCGGCTGAAACACGACGCCGACCACAGTCGCCATCTGATCTAACTCCCTGCTGGAGCCAGCCGCAGACGGTGAAACATCGCCTCCACGGCCAACGCCGGCTGCACGTTTGTCTCGAGTGTCCGACGCGCCTCCGAGACCACCAGCACCGCTCGTGCGGCGTCACCGGGGGCACACCGTCTGGCGTCATCAATCAGCTCGCCCGACAGGTCCAAGTTTACCACCGTGCCATCCGCGCCAATCGCCGCAGCCATCAGATCCCGGTACCACAACGCGACCATATCGACCGCGTCACGCACCTCCTCCATCTGGGCGCGGCGGGCGGTGCGCTTGGCGCGATCCTCGATCCGCTTCTCGAGCGCCTTGCGCTGACGGGCGTCCTCGACGCCCTCCAGCTGCGGCGCGGCTTCCTGCTCGATCTGCTTCTGGGCCTGAGCGGAGCGAGCCGACGCAGCGTCGGCGATCACCTGGGCGGCGGCGCCCGGGTCGAACTCGGGGTCGACCAGGCTGGCGCGCGCCAGCGCCAGGTAGGTGCGACGGCGCTCGGCCGACTCCGGGTCGAAGGCCAGCCGCTGGGCGCGGCCGGCGTCGCCCAGCGCCGCCCGCGCGGCCACCGCATCGCCGGTCAGCTCGGTCAGCTGTGCGCTGCTCAGCCGCCGGAACGGGATCGGAACAACCCGGGAGCGGATGGTCGGGAGCATGCCCTCGGCGTGGTCGGATACGAGCACGAACACGGCGTAGCCGGGCGGCTCCTCGAGCGACTTCAGGAGCGCGTTGGCGCTCTCGGTTCGGAGCAGATGGGCATCCAGGATCATGTAGACGCGGCGGTCGGCCTCGAACGGCCGCATGTGCAGGTCTCGGCGCAGCTCGCGGGCGTGGTCGATCAGGATCGAGCCGCCCTCGGCCTCCAGCACGAACAGATCGGGGTGGGCGCGTGTCTCGATCCGGCCCAGCCGCGACCCGAGCAGCGCGGCCGCGAAGTGCTCAGCGTAGCGGCGCTTGCCGGTGCCGGCCGGGCCGGAGAAGAGATAGGCGTGGCCGGGGTCGGCCAGCGCGGCGGTCAGCAGCGGCTGCGCCTCGGGCTGCGGCGGCAGGCCCTCGAACGGGGCGTTCACAGGTTCGTCGCTTCGCGGACGCGGGCCAGGACGGCCCGCGGAGGGCCGGACGCGTCGACCACGTGGATGCGCTCGGGAAACCGGGCGGCGGCGGCCGCGAAGCCCTCCGCCACCGCTGCGTGGAAGCCGTCGCTCTCGGACTCGATGCGGTCGGGAGTGTCGCCGCGGCGGGCGGCCGCCAGCTCGGGCGGGAGCTCCAGCAGCAGCGTGATGTCGGGCATCAGGCCGCCGGTCGCGAGCTCGTTGGCCTGCAGCACCTGCTCCAGGCCGAGCCCGCGGGCGACGCCCTGGTAGGCCAGCGATGAGTCGATGAAGCGGTCGGCCACCACCACCTCCCCCCGGGCCAGCGCCGGCAGGATCACCTGATCGACCAGCTGGGCGCGGGCGGCGGCGTACAGCAGCGCCTCGGCCGCACCGCCGATCACCGAGTCGCCGTCCAGCAGCAGCTCGCGGATGCGCTCGCCGATGGGCGTGCCGCCCGGCTCACGGACGCGCACCACGGTGCGCCCCTCCAGCTCCAGGGCGGCCGCCAGCATCGCGGCCTGGGTGGTCTTGCCGCAGCCGTCGAGGCCCTCGAAGGAGATGAACACGGGGTAATGCTACCGACCGGTGATGCCGAAAACCGGGCGATTGGTTCCCGCCTCCGACCGCGAATACCCTCACGCGCGAGCGCGCGGATCTGCGTGCGCAAGCGGCACGGCGCCGTGACCGAATCGGCACAAACCCACGGGAATGCCCGTGCTACCCTCTCCGCCCTGAATGGGAAAAACGCTCGTCATAGCCGAGAAGCCGTCCGTTGGCAAGGACTACGCCAAGGCGCTTCCGGGGTCCTTCAAGGCAGAGTCCGACTACCTCGAGTCGGACGACTTCGTCGTGTCCTGGGCGGTCGGCCACCTGGTCGAGCTGGCCGAGCCCGAGGACTACGACCCCAAGTACAAGCTGTGGTCGCTGAACCGGCTGCCGATCATCCCCGACCAGTTCCACCTGAAGCCGATCGAGGGCCGCGGCAAGAAGCAGCTGGACGTGCTGCGCAAGCTGGCCAAGCGCAAGGACGTGGACGAGATCGTGAACGGCTGTGACGCCGGACGCGAGGGCGAGCTGATCTTCGAGTACATCCGCGAGCTGCTGGCGGTGGACAAGCCGGTCAAGCGGCTGTGGGTGTCGTCGATGACCAAGGACGCCATCCGCGAGGGCTTCGAGCACCTGCGCGACTCCTCCGAGATGGCGCCGCTCAGCGCCGCCGCCCGCTCCCGCGGCGAGGCCGACTGGCTGGTCGGCATGAACGGCACCCGCGCCGCCACCAAGGTCGGCCGCCTGGAGGGCGTCGTGTCGCTGGGCCGGGTGCAGACGCCGACGCTGGCGCTGATCGTGCGCCGCGACCTCGAGATCGACGCCTTCGTCCCCGAGACCTACTTCCAGGTCGACGCCCGCTTCCAGCTCGACCAGGAGCGCACGTACCTGGGCCGCTGGTTCGAGGGCAAGGAGGACCGCACCGCGGAGCACGAGCGGGCGCAGGCTGTTGCCGACGCCGCCTCGGGCGCCGACGCCAGCGTGCTGTCGGTCAAGCGCAACGAGCGCAAGACGCG
>DATNEO010000068.1:0-6672 GCA_035553035.1 Gaiellales bacterium
GGCCGCGCTGCGACGCCTGGTCTCATCCAAGTTCTACCGCCCCGCCACGGGCGCGCCGTACGTGAACCGCAACGAGCTGCTGTGGACGTACCCCGGCGCCGGCGGCATCAAGACCGGCCAGACGACCCTGGCCGGGAACTGTCTGGCCGCCTCGGCCACCCGCGGCGGCCACACCCTGATCGCCGTCGAGCTGGGCGCGCACGGCAGCGAGTTCGCCGCCGCATCGCGGATGCTTGACTGGGGCTTCCACAAGGTGGCGAGGTGAGCGGCCTGTTCGAGGGCTACCAGATCGTCTCGCCGCCGTTCGACGAGGCCGACGGGCGGCGGCTCGCGGAAGAGCTGTTCGGCCGCTCGGGCGACCCCATCGAGCTGGGCAGCCACCAGGACCGCAACTTCCTGATCACCGGCGCGGACGGCGGCCGCTCGGTTCTAAAGATCGCGAACCCGCACTTCGGCCACGACTCGCTCGAGATGCAGAACGCGGCCATGCACCACCTCGCGGCGGCCGGCCTGCCGTTTGCGACACCGGTGCCGATCCCGTCGCTTCAGGGCGGCGAGATCGTGCCTGTCGACCGGGACGGCGAGACCTATGACGTTCGCATGACCAGCTGGGTGGACGGCGAGCCGATGACCGAGGTCCGGCACCTGGACGCGAAGGCCCGCTCCGATCTGGGTGCGATCGCCGCCGAGGCGGCCCTGGCGCTTCAGGGCTTCGATCACCCTGCCGCCGACCGCGTGCTGCAATGGGACCTGAAACATGCCCGGGCGGTCGTCGACGGCCTCATCCGCCACGTGGACGACCCCGCCCGCCGCGAGCTGGTGGAGCGCTCGATGCGGGTGCACGACCGAGCCCTGGAGCGCCTGGCCGCCGACCTGCGGGTGCAGGTGATCCACGGCGACGTGACCGACTTCAACGTGGTCGGCCGCCGCGACGGCGACGGCCGGCTGATGCCGTGCGGCCTGATCGACTTCGGCGACATGACCCGCAGCTACCTGGTGGCCGAGGCCGCAGTCGCCGCGGCCTCGCTGACCTGGCACGACCCGGATGATGCGCTGGCCGTGATCGTCGACGTCGTCTCCGGGTTTCACGCGCGCCTGCCGCTGACCGAGCCGGAGCTGGCGGCGGTGTTCCCGCTGGTGCTGGGACGAGCCGCGGGCGGCGCCGTCTCCACCTGGCAACAGGCGATGGCCGAGCCCGGCAACCGCTACGCGAACGACCTGATCGACATCGACTGGGGCTCGCTGGCCGCCGTCGCCGCCGTCGATCCCGACCTGGCCGAGGCCGCCCTCCGCGCCGCGTGCGGCCTGGATCCGCACCCGGCCGCGGCCGCCCTCCGTCATCACATTGCCGCGCTGGCACTGGTGCCGCCGATCGACCCGAAGGGCCGTGCGCTCAGGCCCGTCGACCTGAGCGTTGCGTCCCCCGAATACGCCAATGGCGAGTGGGAGACCGCCGCCGGCGTCGCGGAAGCGGCCGCCGTCGCTGCCGGCGAGCTGGCGGTCGGGCGCTACGGCGAGGCGCGGCTGCATCGCTGCGGGCGGCCTGCGGCGGTCGAGCCGGCCACCATTCACCTGGGCGTCGACCTGTTCGCCGACCCCGGCGAGCCCGTGCGCTGCCCGCTTGATGCGCGCGTTGTCTCAAGCGGCGACGATCGCGTGACGCTCGAAGCCGACCTGCCCGGCCACGCCGGCTACCGGATCGTGCTGGAGGGGATCACACCGGCTGAGCCGCTGACCGCGGGCGCGGGTGACCTGCTCGGCACCATCGCCGAGGCCCCGGGGCGGCCGCTGCCGCATCTTCACATCCAGCTCGCGCTGTGCGACGCCGACCCGCCCCCGGGCTGGGCGCGGCCCTCGCAGCGTGAGGCGTGGATGAGCCTCTGCCCCGACCCTTCGGCGCTGGCAGGGATCGACGCGGCAGCCCCGGCCCCCGCCCGCGACGCCGTCTTCGACATGCGCGCCGGCGTCGTTGCCAGTGCCCAGCTCCTCTACTACCGGCACCCGCCGCGGATGGTGCGCGGCTGGCGGCAGCACCTCTACGACGAGGACGGCCGCCCGTACCTGGACATGGTCAACAACGTGGCCGTGCTGGGGCACAGCCATCCCGCGGTTGCCGCGGCCGCGCAGCGTGCCCTGAGGCTGCTGAACACGAACTCGCGCTTTCTCTACGATGGCATGTCACGGTTCTCCGCGCGGCTGGCCGAGCTGCTGCCCGAGCCGCTCGACCGGGTGTTCCTGGTCAGCACCGGCAGCGAGGCCAACGATCTGGCCCTGCGCCTGGCCCGCACCTACACCGGCCGCCACGACGTGATCGCGGTGGCCGGCGCCTATCACGGCTGGACGACCGCCACCTACGACGTCGGCACCTCGCTGTTCGACAACCCGGCCGCGGCGCTCAAGCCCCCGCCGGGCCTGCGGGTCGTGCCCCAGGCCAACACCTACCGCGGTGGGTACCGGCCCGACGATCCCCAGGCAGGCGCCCGCTATGCGGAGCCGGTGCGCGAGGCCAGCGAGGGGGCGGCCGCGTTCATCTGCGAGTCGGTGCTGGGCAACGCCGGAGGCGTGCTGGCCCCGCCCGGGTACCTCGAGCACGCGTTCCGGTACGTCCGCGACGCCGGCGGCGTCTGCATCGCCGACGAGGTACAGGTCGGCTACGGGCGCCTGGGCGAATGGTTCTGGGCGTTCCAGCAGCAGGGCGTCGTGCCCGACATCGTCACCATCGCAAAGGCGACTGGCAACGGCCATCCGGTCGGCGCCGTCATCACCACCGAGCCGATCGCCGCGGCCTTCCACCGCAACGCCGGGTTCTTCAGCTCCGTCGGCGGCTCGCCGCTTTCCTGTGAGATCGGCATCGCCGTGCTGGACGCGATCCGCGACGAGGGCCTGCAGGCGAACGCGGCCCGGGTCGGAGCGCACCTGCGCGGCCGCCTGCTGGAGCTGGCCGAGCGCCACCCATTGATCGGAGCGGTGCACGGCAGCGGGCTGTACCTGGGCGCGGAGCTGGTGCGCGACCGCGAGGCGGCCACGCCGGCGTCCGCCGAGGCCCACGCGCTGTGCGAGCGGATGCGCGAGCTGGGCGTGATCGTGCAGCCCACCGGCGACCACGAGAACGTGCTCAAGATCAAGCCGCCGCTGTGCATCGAGCTCGAGGACGCCGACATGTTCGCCGACACGCTCGACCGCGTTCTCTCGGACGGCTGGTAGCGGATCAGAAGCTGCGGTGCAGGTAGCTGGCCTCCATGCCCAGCACCAGCAGCCCGATCAGCGCCAGGTAGACGACGCCGATCGTGAGCCGCTGGCGCCAGGGGGTGGCGTAGTAGGCCTGCGCCTGGGGATCGTTGCGGTGCCCCCAGCGGTGGAACAGCTCATAGCAGCCCAGCAGGGCGATCACCAGGATCAACGGGTTGGGGTGCCAGAAGAACAGCAGCGCCACCGCGAACACGCCCACGAACCAGAACGCGGGGTGGAACGCGGCGGCCGCGCGGCCGCCGTCCAGCGGCACCACCGGGATCAGGTTGAACAGGTTCAGGAAGAAGGCCGTGTAGGCGACCGCCCGCAGCAGGTCGCTGTCGGTCGCGGCCGCTGCAGCCAGACAGACGACCGCCCCCAGCGTGCCCAGCACCGGGCCGGCCAGGCCCACCTTGGCCTCGGCCCAGGCGTTCTTCGGCATCTCCTTCATGCCCACGAACGCGCCCAGGAAGGGGATGAACATCGGCGCCGACGCGGGCACGCCCTCGCGCCGCAGCTGGATCACGTGGCCCATCTCATGCACCATCAACAGCAGCATGAACCCGACCGCGAACCGCCAGCCCCAGATGCTGGTGTACGCCGCCAGCGACACCAGGAACGTGAGGCTGAAGGCGAACAGCTTCACGTTCTTGAGCGCGAGCAGCAGCGGGCCGGCGATCTTCCAGATCAGCAGCGCGATGCCCGAGAGCGGAGCCAGCAGCCGCCTCAGCCAGTGCTTCTGCGGCTGCGGCGGCGGCTCGATCGAGGTCGGCGGCAGCGGATCGAAGTGCTCGGAGTCCCAGCTCATCCGCTGCCCTCCCGCCCGATCCACTCCTCGCCGCCCTCGAACACCTCTTTCTTCCACACCGGCACCGTCTGCTTGAGCGTGTCGATGGCGTCGCGGCAGGCGTCCAGGGCCGCGCCACGGTGCGGCGCCGACACGGCGATGATGACGCTGGCCTCGCCGATCGGGACGTGGCCGGTGCGGTGGCCCATCGCCACCCGCGTGACCCCGTGGCGCTCGATCACGCCGGCTGCGATCCTGGCCATCTCGGCCTCGGCCATCTCCGGATAGGCGTCGTATTCGAGGTGCGTGACCACGCGGCCGCGGCTGTGGTCGCGGGTGGTGCCGATGAAGGTCGCGATGGCCCCGCTCCCTGGATCGCCCACCTCGGCCACGATCGCTGCCAGGTCGAGCGGCTCCGACTGGACGCGGAAGCCGCCCCCCGACACGGGCGGGATCACCGCCACCTCGTCGCCGTCCTGCAGCAGCTGGCCGCGGTCGGCGTACTCGCGGTTTCGGGCATACGCGATCCCGGCCGGCTCGTCGCCGAGGGCCAGCGCCGGCCACACGTCGCCGATACAGGAGCCGCCACGAAGCTCGATCTCGCGCACACCCTCACCCGCGCGCTCGCGCAGCGCTGCGAACAGTCTCACCGTGATCCTCATGCCCACAGCGTACTTGTCGGCTATTTCACGCACCTTGCGGAGTTTTTCGCCGCGGCCCCCTGATCACCGCTGGGGCGGCTGGTAGGTTTCTCGCGCACAGAGCCCCGGACGCAGGTGCGGCTCCGTTGGAGGCTCGGGAGTACCGGTTCGCCGGACACCCGAGTCGATGAAGGCGGAGGGCGCGGCAGCCGGGGCTCTCGCATGTCTAACATCACCCGATGGCGGCAGACGAGCAGCGGCGCACCGACTCCGGTATCCCGGTGCGTCCCTTCTACGCGGACACCGACGGCGCCGACCGCCCAGACCCCGGGAGCTACCCGTACACGCGCGGCGTGCGCAGGGATGGCTACCGGCAGCGGGCCTGGACGATGCGTCAGTACGCCGGCTTCTCCTCTGCCGAGGAGACCAACAGCCGCTTCCGGCTGCTGCTGGATCGAGGGCAGACCGGTCTGTCGGTGGCCTTCGACCTGCCCACCCAGCTGGGCCTCGACTCCGACCACCCGCTGGCTCGCGGCGAGGTCGGTCGCACCGGTGTGGCGATCGACTCGATCGAGGACATGCGGTTGCTGATGGCCGGGATCCCGCTCGCCGACGTCTCGACGTCGATGACGATCAACGCGCCCGGCTCGCTGCTGCTGCTGCTCTACGAGCTGGTGGCCGAGGAGCAGGGCATCGCCGCGGCGCGGTTGTCCGGCACCATCCAGAACGACATCCTCAAGGAGTACATCGCCCGCGGCAACTACATCTTTCCGGCCCGGCCCAGCATGCGGCTGACCGTCGACACCTTCCGCTACTGCACGGAGCGCCTGCCACGGTGGAACACGATCTCGATCTCGGGCTATCACATCCGGGAGGCGGGCTCGACGGCCGCCCAGGAGCTGGCCTTCACCATCGCCAACGGCATCGCCTACGTGCAGGCGGCGGTGGACGCCGGCCTCGAGGTGGACGCGTTCGCGCAGCGCCTGTCCTTCTTCTTCAACGCACACAACGACTTCTTCCAGGAGGTCGCCAAGTTCCGCGCCGCCCGCATGCTCTGGGCCGAGTTGATGCGCGAGCGCTTCGGCGCAGGCGACGAGCGCAGCCTGATGCTGCGCTTCCACGCCCAGACCGGCGGCTCCACCCTGACTGCGCAGCAGCCCGAGAACAACATCGTACGGGTTGCGATCCAGGCCTTCTCGGCCGTCTGCGGAGGGGGTCAGAGCCTGCACACGAACGGGTTCGACGAGGCGCTGGCGCTGCCCACCGAGCGCAGTGCAACGATCGCGCTGCGCACGCAGCAGATCCTGGCGACCGAGGCCGGCGGCACCAGCACCGCCGATCCGCTGGGCGGCAGCTACTACGTCGAGGCGCTGACCACTGCGCTGGCCGATCAGGCGCGTGAGCTGATCGCGGAGATCGACGGGATGGGCGGCGCCGTCGCGGCCGTCGAGCGGGGCTGGGTGCAGGACCAGATCGAGCAGGCCGCATTCGCCCACCACCGCCGCGTTCAGTCCGGCGAGGAGGTGATCGTCGGGGTCAACAGGTACACCGAGGGCAGCGGCGAGCGGATCGAGCTGCACACGATCGACCCGGAAGCCGAGCGGCGGCAGATCGAACGCACCCGCGCGGTGCGGGCCCGTCGTGACTCAGGCGCGGTCGAGCGGGCTCTGGCCGAGGTCGGCCGCGTGGCCGGCGGCGAGCACAACCTGCTGCCGTCGATGCGAGAGGCGTTGCGCGTCGAGGCAACAGTGGGCGAGGTGTGCGAGGTGCTGCGCGGTTCCTGGGGCACGTACGATGCCCATGGGGCGCACGGGTGAGCCCGACCCGCGGCGCCGGGGACGCCGCCTTCTTGGTACCTTGACCGCGATGGACGATCAGCGCTTTGCGTTCATGCTCGGCACCGGCCGTTGCGGGTCGACGATCGTCGGCCAGGTGGTCGCGATGCACGATCAGGTCGGCTTCATCGCGAACGTCGACGACCGGTTCGCCGGCCTCAACCGCAAGGGCCGGATGAAC
>DATNEO010000069.1:0-7276 GCA_035553035.1 Gaiellales bacterium
GCTCGGCCTCTTCCTCGCGCCGGCGGTACTCGCGCTGCAGGTCGAACCGCTCCTGCTTCGGCCGGCGATCGGCCGGCTCGTCGCGAGCGCGGGACGGCAGCAGCTCACCGGCGCCGAGCACGACTCCCGCGATCGCGCCGACGAGCAGGACGAGCGAGATCGCCTCGAAGGCCAGCAGGTGGTCGGTCAGGAACAGCTTGCCGATCGTGGCGGGTGAGCCGAACGAGTCGGCGACCAGCGCGGGAGCATGAAAGCTGCTGTTGGAGTCGCTCACGGCGATCACGCTCTCGATGAAGATCGCGAGACCGGCGATGCCGGCGGCCCCGGCTCCGAGGCCGCCGCGTCTCAGGTCGAGATCCGCCCGATCGCCCAGGTACGCGATCACGAACAGGAACATGATCATGACGGCGCCGGCGTAGACGAGCAGCTGCGCGACGGCGACGAAGTCGCCCTGCAGCACGAGATAGAGCGCGGCCAGCGAGGCCAGGTGCAGGATCAGAGAGAGCGCGGCCAGGAACGGGTTGCGCTGCACGACCACGGCGATCGCCGAGCCGATCGCGAGCGCACCCGCCACGTAGAAGACCACGATCTGCATCAGTCGCCCTGCACCTCGTCGTGATTCTGCGAGTAGACGTGGTACATGCCGAGCACCCCGGCGCCCTCGATCTCCTGCGCCCCGCGGTCGAAGAGCTCCGGGTCCTGCGCGGGCGTGCGGCGCAGCGGCGGCTCGAGCAGCATCTCCTTGGTGTAGACCAGGGCGTCGCGCGACAGCTCCGAGAGCTCGAAGTCGTTGCCGAGCGTGATCGCGTCGAACGGGCACGCGATCTCGCAGTAGCCGCAGAAGATGCAGCGCGCCATGTTGATCTCGTAGATGCGCGCGTACCGCTCAGCGGGCGAGACACGGTGCTGGATCGTTCTCCTCGGCGACGACGCGGATGCAGTCGGCCGGGCACGCCGCCGCGCAGAGCGAGCAGCCCACGCACTTCTCGAGCCCGTTCTCGTGCCGGTGCAGCCGGTGGCGGCCGCGGAAGCGCGGGTACACCGGGCGCTTGTACTCGGGGAACTGCTGCGTCACCGGCTTTCGGAACAGGTGCCGGAAGGTGACGCTGAAGCCCTTGAGGTTGTCGATGACTGGACTCATGCTCGATAGGCCACGATCGCGGAGGTGACCAGCAGGTTGATCGTTGCCAATGGCAGCAACACCTTCCAGCCGATCGTCATCAGCCGGTCGTAGCGCACGCGGGGGAGCGTCGAGCGCACCCAGATCGACAGGAACAGGAAGATGAACATCTTGATCAGCATCCACAGCGGGCCCGGCAGCACCGGTCCGTCGTAGCCACCAAGGAACAGGATCGATGCCAGGGCCGAGAACGCGATCAGGGCGATGTACTCGGCGTTCTGGAACATCGCCCAGCGCATGCCGCCGTACTCGGTGTGGTAGCCGGCCACCAGCTCGCCCTCGGCCTCCGGCAGGTCGAACGGGATGCGGCTGACCTCGGCCATCGACGCCAGCAGGTAGATCACGAAGCCGACGAACTGCGGCACGATATACCAGACCCCGTCGCGCTGCTGGGCTTCGACGATGCCGGTCAGAGACAGCGTCTGCGACATCATCACAACGCCGATCACGGCCAGCGCCAGGCTCACCTCGTAGCTGACCAGCTGGGAGACGGCGCGCATCGAGCCGTACAGCGAGTACTTGGAGCTGGACGACCAGCCGCCCACCAGGAACCCGTAGAAGCTGAACGAGCCAAGCGCGAACACCAGCAGCAGGGCGACGTTGGGATCCGCGATCCACAGGTAGATCTGGTAGTCGGTGCCGGGGATCGTGGCCTGGCCGCCGAACGGCACCACCGAGAACACCATCAGCGCGCTGAACAGCGAGATCACCGGCGCCACCAGGTACAGGAAGGCGCTCGAGCCGACCGGGATCAGGCTCTCCTTCTGGATCAGCTTGCCCAGGTCGGCGATCGGCTGCAACAGGCCGAACGGCCCCACGCGGTTGGGGCCGAGGCGCACCTGGAAGCGACCGATCAGCCGCCGCTCGAACCAGGTCATGAACGCGAACATCCCCATCACCAGGTTGACCAGCACGAACGACTTGATGGCGGTGACGATGAACCCGTCAGGCATCGGCCGCCTCCTCGGGCGCAGCCCGCAGCTCGCCCGCCCCGACGTACGGCACCGCTGTCGCCAGCCGCACGACGCCCCGTCGCAGCCGCCGCTGCACCAGCGCGGCACCGGTCAGGGAGGCGCCGGCGAAGCTGACCTCGACCCGGTCGCCGGTGGCGACGCCGATCTGCTGGGCGTCGTCGTGTGAGATCTCGATGCCGTTGCGGCGCTGGAAATGCAGCGCCGGGGCGCCCTCCACGGTCGGCCCGCTCATCAGCTGGCGGTAGCCGACCACGATCGTCCCCCCCGGCTCTCCCTCGGCGACGTGCGGCGCGGGCGGCGCCCCGCCGGTGCCGGGGGCCGGCTCGGGGCGCTCGCCGCGCTCGCCGATCCCGGCCCAGGTGAGGCCGGCGAACGACGCGCGCGAGGCGGCCATGTCGGCGAACACGGCGGGCGGCTGGTCGGGCAGGTCGAGGCCCAGACGCCGGCCCAGCTCTGCCGCCAGCACGATCCCGTCGAAGACGCCCGGCGGCGGCGGCACGGCTGCCCGCAGGCGCTGCACGCGTCCCTCGATGTTGGTGAACGTGCCCTCCTTCTCGAGCGGCATCGGCGACGGCACGATCGTCGTCGCCCAGCCGCTGGAGCCGGTCTGGAACGGGCTCACCTGCAGCGCGAAGAAGGCGCGCTCCATCAGCCCTCGCCAGCGTTCGCCGTCGGGCCAGCCTCCCACCGGGTCGGCGCCGAGCAGCACCACGGCTTTCACGCGCCCCTGCTCGACCGCCTCCAGTGCCTCGGCCGGCGTGTGCGTTCCCAGGCCTGCGGCCTGGCAGCCGAGCTCGTTCGCGGCCAGCGGAGTGGGCAGCACGCGGCAGCCGCTGGTGTGGGCGACGTGGGCCAGCACCGTTGCCACCGGCGCGCTCATGCGACCGTTCCAGAGGATCACCGAGTGGTCGCTGAGGCCCTTCAGCGCCACGCCTTGGGACGCGGCCAGCAGCGCCGCGTGGGTGGTGCCCGGCGCGGCCGAGACGTGCTCGGCTGCGTGCAGTGTGTCCAGGCGTGTTGCACCTGCGCCGATCGTGACGACGCGCGCGCCGCGCTCGACGGCGCGACGGATGCGCAGCTCCAGGATCGGCGCGCGGTGCACCAGGTCGGTGGCTCCGGCGACGACGATCAGGTCGGCGTCGTCCAGGTCGGCGATCGTGGCCGAGTGCGCGGCCAGCTCGCCCCAGCCGGCGCCGCCCTCCGGGCCGCACACGATCGGGCCGCCGCCGAGCGCCTGCTCCTGGATGCGCGCCCACAGGTGCGCCTCCTCGCTGGTCTGGTCGCCGGAGGCGATGATCGCCACCGAGCCGGGGCCGAACCGCTCGACCGCCGCCCGCAGCCGGTCGGCGATGTGGTCGAGCGCCGTGGAGCCGTCCACCGGCTCCAACCCGCGGCCGCCGCGGATCAGGGGCGTGGTGATGCGGTGCTCGGACTCCAGGCTGGGGAACGTGTAGCGGCCCCTGTCGCAGAGCCAGCCGTCGTCGACCGCCGGGTTGTTGCGCGACAGCACCCGCGCCACCTGGCCCTCGCGGATGGTCGCGTACGTGTTGCAGCCGATCGGGCACTCTCCGCACACCGTCGGGATGTTCTGGATCTCCCACGGCCGGCCGCGGAACCGGTAGGACGTGGAGGTGAGCGCGCCCACCGGGCACAGCTCGGTGACGTTGCCGGAGAACTCGCCGTCGTACGGCCGGCCCTCGAAGGTGGTGATGATCGAGTTCGCGCCGCGATGCTCCGTCACCAGCTGCAGGTCGCCGGACACGTCCTCGCTGAACCGCGTGCAGCGGTAGCAGAGGATGCAGCGCTCGCGGTCGAGCTTGATCAGCGGCGAGATCGGCACCGGCTTGGTGTGGGTACGTTTCGGCAGCGTCATGCGGGTGCTGCCGTGGCCGTAGCGGAAGGTCAGGTCCTGCAGCGGGCACTCCCCGCCCTTGTCGCAGACCGGGCAGTCGAGCGGGTGGTTGATCAGGAGGAACTCGAGCACGGCGTCCTGGCCCTCGCGGGCACGGTCGGAGTGCGAGTGCACGACCATGCCATCGGTGACCGGCGTCGTGCAGGCGGTCTGCAGCTTGGGCATGCCCTCGATCTCGACCAGGCACATGCGGCAGGCGCCGACGGCCGCGCCCAGGCGCGGCTCGTAGCAGAACACCGGCACCTCGATGCCGGCCTCGGCCGCTGCCTCGACCAGCGACATGCCCTTGGGAGCGGTCACCTCGCGGTCGTTGATGGACAGCGTGACGGTGTCGGTCTCGACCGTCGCCATCAGCCGCCCTCGTCCTCGTTCTCGTCCTCGCCCTCGTCCCACAGCGCCTCGGCCAGCTCGATCTCCTCGGGAGCCTCGGCCGCGGCGATCACCTCGGGCACGACCAGCTCGGGATCCTCGCCATCCTCCAGCCGCCGGCGGGCGCGCAGGAATGCCTCGCGGAACTCGCTCACGACAGGGCCGCCGGCTCGTGGTAGAGGCCCGAGATCGGGCTGTGCTCCGTGAACGGGCAGCCGCCCTCGTCGATGTGGCGCTGGAACTCGTCGCGGAAGTGGGTGACGTAGCTCGCCACCGGCATCGCCATCGCGTCGCCCAGCGGGCACAGGCAGTTGCCGAGGATGCGGTCGCACACGTTCAGCAGCAGGTCGAGCTCGCCCTGGCGCGCCTCGCCCATCTCGATGCGGCGGATGATGTCCACGCCCCAGCGCGTGCCCTCGCGGCAGGGCGTGCACTTGCCGCAGCTCTCGTGTTTGTAGAACTCCGACACCCGCAGCGCCAGCTGCACCATGCAGGTGCGATCGTCGATCACGATGATCGCGCCGGAGCCGGCCATCGAGCCGGCGGCCGCGATCGACTCGAAGTCGATGTGGGTGTCGATCTGGTCGGGCATCAGGATCGGCGCGGACGAGCCGCCCGGGATGATCGCCTTCATCGTGCGGCCGTCCGGCGTGCCGCCGCCGTGGCCCTCGATCAGCTCACGCAGGGTGCCCGTCAGCGGCATCTCGTAGTTGCCCGGCCGCTTGATGTTGCCCGACAGCGAGAACACGCGGGTCCCCTTCGACCGCTCCGTTCCGATGTCCGCGTAGGCCGCGCCGCCCATCTCCAGGATGTAGGGCACCGACGCCAGCGTCTCCACGTTGTTGACCAGCGTGGGGGCGGCGTAGAGGCCGGCCACGGCCGGGAACGGAGGCTTGCTGCGGGGCTGTCCCCGCTCGCCCTCGAGCGACGACAGGAGCGCCGTCTCCTCGCCGCAGATGTAGGCGCCCGCGCCGCGGTGCAGGACGACGGTGGCGTCGTAGCCCGAGCCCAGCACGTCTGCGCCGACGAAGCCTCGCTCGCGCGCCTGCTGAAGCGCCGTCATCAGCACCTCGAACTCGGCGCGGTACTCGCCGCGGATGTAGATGAAGGCGGACGTGGCGCCGATCCCGAAGCTCATCGTGATAACGCCCTCGATCAGCGCGTGCGGGTTGCGCAGCATGATCTCGCGGTCCTTGAACGTGCCCGGCTCCGACTCGTCGGCGTTCACGCACAGGTAGGCGGGCTTGCGGTCCTTGGGCAGGAACGAGGCCTTGCGACCGGTCGGGAACCCGGCCCCGCCGCGGCCGCGCAGGCCGGAGCTGTCGACCGCGGCGACGACGTCCTCGGGCGCGCCCTTCAGGGCCTTCGTCAGCTGCCGGTAGCCGCCGGCCTTTTCGTAGTCGCCGATGTCGCGGCGATCGCCGTCGAAGTCCAGCAGGATGCGCAGGTCGGTGGTCATGCCGCTCCCTGCTCCGCGTCGGCCCGCAGCTGGGCGATCAGCTCCGGCACCTGCTCGGCCGGGAACGGCTCGTGGTAGCGCTCGTTCACGGACACCACCGGGCCCCAGCCGCACCCGCCGTAGCACTCCACCGTCTTCAGTGTGAACAGGCCGTCCTCGGTGGTCTGGCCGGGGTGGATGCCGAGCTCGCGCTCGAAGGCGCGCATCGTGCCGGCGGCGCCGACCAGCGCGCAGGAGACGTTCGTGCAGACGCAGATCTCGTAGCGCCCGGTCGGCGTCAGCCGGAACATGTCGTAGAACGAGGCCACGCTCTTGCAGAACGCGGGCGTGAACCCGGTCGCGTCGGCCACCTCGTCGAATGCCTGCTCGGACAGCCAGCCGTACTCGTCCTGTGCCAGGCGCAGAGCCGGGACCACCGCCGACTTGCGCTCCGGGTAGAGCGCGATCACGTCCTGGATGCGGTCGTAGAGCGGCCGCGTGTCGTCGCTCGGGGGCAGCGGCGCGGGCCACGTGGGTCGCGTCTCACGGGCGCCGGCGAGGGTCTGGGCGTCCGACTTATCCAAAATGCTCCTCCCGGTGGCACCGGTTCGGAGATGGCGAGCGAAAAGCGAGCGATGCAAGGACGAAGGCCGGTGACAGTGCTTCGCACGGCGCCGGTCGAGGACGCCGCAGCGCGACGCTTTGCAGCCGCCGGAACGGACCATGTGTCGCCGGGAGGAGCATTAACGATCGGCCTCCCCCATCACGCCGTCGAGGGACCCCACGACCACGATCAGGTCGGCGATGTAGCGGTTGACGGCCATCATCGCCGTCGACTGCAGGCTCACGAAGCTGGGCGCCCGGAAGTGGATCCGCCACGGCTTGGGGCCGCCGTCGGATACCAGGAAGCAGCCGAACTCGCCGCGCGGCGACTCCACCGTGTAGTAGATCTGGTTCGCCTTCACCCGGAAGCCCTCGGTCACCAGCTTGAAGTGGTGGATCAGCGACTCCATCGACGTCTGCAGCTCGTGGCGGGGCGGAAGCACGTGCTTGCGATCGTCGGCCATGACAGGCCCGGACGGCATGCCCTCGAGGCACTGGTCGATGATCTTGACCGACTCGTACATCTCCTTGGTGCGGCACATGAGACGGTCGAAGGCGTCGCCGCGCTCGCCGGTGACGATGTCGAAGTCCATCTTGTCGTACGCCAGGTACGGCTCGGCGCGCCGCAGGTCGAAGGGCACGCCGCTGGCGCGCAGGTTCGGCCCCGAAAGACCCATCGCGATCGCCGTATCGGCGTCGATCGTGCCGATGCCGCGGTAGCGGTCGCGCCACACCGAATTGCCGGCCACCAGGTCGAGGTACTCGTCGATCCGCAGCGGCACGTCGTGGCAGAAGCGCTT
>DATNEO010000070.1:0-9543 GCA_035553035.1 Gaiellales bacterium
TGGATACGCCGCTGACGTACCAGGGCGAGCCGTTGTCAGCCAGGATCATCCCGTAGTGCTGGAGCGCGACCGCCACCACGCGCGCCTGCGGCGATAGCTGCGACAGGTCGAACGAGGCCTTCAGCCGAACCCGCAGCCCCATTGGCGGCAGCGAGGCGGAGCTGCCCGAGCCGGCGTCGTGCCGGGCCGGGTAGATGTGCGCGTCGCGCGTCTGCGGCGCGGTGAACCGCAGGGCGTGGTCGATCACGCCCGCCGAGACCTCCGGGTAGCGCACCAGCCCGGGCAGGATCGGCAGCCCGGCGGCGTCGGCGCTCGTCCAGCCGTCCGGCCGCAGCGCGTTCGAGGTCATTTTCCAGACCGCCCCGGAGCCGGCCCGCCAGCCCCGCCTGGTGTGGCGCACGTTCCACATCTCGTAGAGCTTGCAGGTGCCGCTGTCCACGATCAGCATATGGTGATCGCTGCCGGCTTCGATCCGCGGCCGCCTGGGGATCGGGTAGCCGACGTGGTCGGACTGCGAGCTGTAGTCGAAGCGCACCGTCAGCTTCCGCTGGGAGCCGGGGACGGTGTTGTAGGGGATGCCGTAGCCCCGGTAGGAGCCGAAGTCCGGGTGCAGGCCGGTGTCGAGGCCGATGTTCGCGATCAGCGTGTCGGAGTTCGAGGCCACCGGCAGCGCCGATATGTCCTGGTTCCAGACGTTGCCGGCCGGGAATACGGGGCAGGCGGGTGCCGAGGGAAGCGGCGCTGCCGCGGGCGCGGCGGCGCCGGCCGTGAGCCCGACGGCCACGACCAGCGTCAGTGCTACGGCTGAACGGCGCATCCCCATCCGCATGATGCATCGTCCTTGACGGGTTCCTGCTCGACCCCCAAGCGGGTGCCGCCGATACAGTTCATCCGATGGCGATGTACGACGCAGATCCGATCCCGACCCGGCGCCCGGTGGCGCACGACCAGCTGCCGCAGCTCGAGCCGGGCGACCACGTGCGGCTGCAGGGCGTTCCCGGAGATCTGCCGTCCCACGCGCAGCTCGAGGGCGCGTACGGCCGGGTCGTGCACGTCGCCGGCGCCAGCGTGATGCTGGAGATGGACGAGCCCTACACCGCGGGCGGCCTCACGCACCGGATGTTCTATGGCTCGCCCTACCAGTTGAAGAAGGTCGAGCCGGTCGGCCGCATGGGCGCGCGCAATCTGTTCGACGACGAGTCCGACGACGCCTGACCCGACGGCGATTGCAGGCACCGCCGCCCGCCCGTACCCTCGATGGGTGAGTGGCTACTGGCAGAACGTGCTGTTGCTCGCCGTCACCTTCGGCGCCGTCTGGCACATGGCGTGGAACGGCACCTGACCGTCTAGGCGACGGCCGCGTGCTCCGGGGCCGCCGACTCGGCCTCGTCCGCGAAGCGCAGCGCCACCACGTAGGCGTCGCGCAGCACGGCGTCGGCTCGCGGCGAGGGCGTCAGGCACCCGAAGTCTCCGCGCTCGTAGGCAAGCACCCAGTCCAGCACCTCCCCCAGGTGCCCGCTGCCCGCGAGCAGCGCGTCCGACACCTCGGCCGGCAACGGCAGCTCGACCAGCACGTCTCGCATGCTCGTGTCCATGAAGGCGTCCACCACCGAGAACAGGCCGACGGTGAAGTGCGCGTCGGCGTCGGGGCGGTCGAGCGCCTGGGCCACCAGCTCGCACATCTTGGCCCGCGTCATGGCGGTCCGGATCAGCTCGCCGGGCTGATCCTCGATCCCGGCAAGCGTCATCAGCAGCGCCCAGCTGCGCACGTTGCGGACGCCCAGCAGCATCAGCGCCTCGCGCACCGAGCCGACCTTTCGCGGCAGCAGGAAGTAGGCGGAGTTGATCCAGCGCAGCAGCCGGTCGCTGAGGCCGAGGTCGCCGCTGATAGCTCGCTCGAGGTCGTCCAGCTCGCGGTCGGGGTCCTGCAGCACCGCCATCATCCGCATCTGGGCGAGGCGGTTGGCGGGGATGCCGTGGCCTGCGACCGTCCGCGGCCGGCAGAAGAAGTCGCCCTGGAAGTAGTCGAAGCCGACCTCCTTGCAGAGCTCGAGGGTGGGGTGGTCCTCGATCCCGGCGGCGATCAGCTCGACGTCGTAGGGCTCCAGTTCCGCCACCTGCGCGGCCAGCTCGTCCCGGCTGAGGTTCCGCGCGTCCAGCTTCACGTAGTCGGCTACCTCCAGCAGCGGCAGGCTGTCGTCGCGCATCACGAAGCCGTCGAGCACGATCGTGTAGCCGAGCCCGCCCAGCCGCCCCAGCTCGGCCAGCACCTGTGTGTCGACCGCGTCTGCGCGGTGCAGCTCGAGCGCCACCCGACCGGCCGGGAGCAGCGTCACGAGGCCGTGCAGGACGAAGTCGCGGGTGACGCTGACAAAGCCGGAGCGTCCCCCGACCAGCGCGTCCAGCCCGATGTCGGCGAAGGTGGTGACCACCGACTCGGCGGTCGCGTGGCCGGTTTCGCCGGCACGGAACAGGAGCTCGTAGGCGTGCACGTCGAGCGCACGGTTGTAGATCGGCCGCCGTGCGGCGAAGCTCGGCGATGGCTCGCCGGTGCCGGCGGACTCGACCGCCCGCGCCAGCGATGGCGGTGGCCACGACTCGATACGCCGTGCCTCGGACCACGTTCCCTCGATCATGCTGACCCCCTCCGTCTGGCTCACCTGCCCCTGAATGTGATCGGCCCGCAGACGCGGATGGTTGATCACCCGAACGGCGGCGTTGTGACGGGATTGCGGTATCGGCAAACTCCGGCCGCGAAGGGTGCGTCCCACCAGCATGGACGATCCACGCCGGCAGTTCGACTTCTGGGTGGGGCGCTGGCAGGCGCGCTGGGAGGGCGGCGCCGGCACGAACGTCGTGGAGGCCGTGTGCGAGGGCCGCGTCATCCGCGAGTCGTTCGACGCACCCGGGCTGATCGGCACCAGCATCTCGGTCTACGACGCCGCGGCTGCGCGGTGGGTGCAGACCTGGATGGACAGCCAGGGTTCGTGGTTCCATCTCACCGGCGGCATGCGCGACGGGGCGATGGAGCTGTTCACGACCGAGCCGGACGCCGACGGATGCCGCAAGCGGATGCGCTTCGCGGCGATCGCCGGCGGTAGCTTCGAATGGACGTGGTCGCGCTCGGCGGCCGACGGGTGGGACGAGCTGTGGCGGATCGACTACACGCGGGCTACAGCGTGAGCCCGCCGTCCACCGGCAGCGCCACGCCGGTGACGTAGGCGGCCCCCGGCGAGGCCAGGAACGCGATCGCGGCCGCCACCTCGCGGGCGGCGCCCAGCCGCGCCAGCGGCACCGACTCGCGGAGATACCGCTCGCCCGCCTCCGGGTCGTCCATCATGCGCAGCATCGGGGTGTCGATCACGCCCGGGCACACGCAGTTGACGCGGATGCCATGCGGCGCCAGCTCGACCGCCATCTGCCTGGTCAGCGCGACCACGCCCGCCTTGCTGGCGTTGTAGTGGGCGGTCGGCTCGCCGGCGTCCGCCGCCAGCGCAGCCGTCGACGCCAGGTTGACGATGCTGCCACCGCTGCCGGCCGCGATCATCGACCGCGCCACCTCGCGGCCGGTCAGGAACACACCGCGCAGGTTGATGGCCTGGACGTCGTCCCACTCGGCCGCGGTCAGCGTCAGGAATGGCTCGATCCGGTACACGCCGGCGCTCGCCACCAGCAGGTCCGGCGCGCCGCTCAGCAGCTCGGTGGCGGCGGCCACTGCGTCGGCGATCATCACCTCGTCGCGCACGTCGGCTGTCAGGTCGGCGTCGTGCAGGTCGAGCGTCGCCACCGTGGCGCCGCGCTCGCGCAGCAGCGTTGTGGTGGCCGCGCCGATCCCGGAGCTGCCGCCCGTTACCAGGGCGCGCCGGCCGGTCAGGCCGAGCCCGTCGCTCACCGCGCGTGCGCGGCGATCTCGGCGCAGGTCGCGATCCAGACGTCGCCGCGGGCGCGCACCTCGGTCATGAACCGGTCGAGGAAGGCCAGCCGGTGCGGCCGCCCGATCACCTGCGGGTGCATGGTGATGATGCAGCAGCCGCCCAGCGCGACGATGCCGTCCAGCTCCGCCGACCAGATCTCATGCACGTGTGACGGCGGCGAGATCGTCCGCGTCCAGTCCATGCCGCTGCCCGAGAACCAGAAGTGAGCGGCGTCGTCCAGGATCCACTGGATCGGCAGCTCCACCAGCTCGCCGCCCGGGTGCAGGTAGGGGTGCAGGTCGTCCATGTAGTTGGACGAGTAGGCGAAGCCGTGCTTGCCGAGCAGCCCGATCGTCTCGGGCGAGAACTCCCAGGACGGCGAGCGGTAGCCGACCGGGTCGGCGCCGAGCCCGCGCAGCACATCCAGCGCGCGCACCAGCTCGGCCTCCTCCTCGGCGGGCGACAGCGTGGCCGGTGAGGTGTGCGTGTAGCCGTGATGCGCCACCTCGTGCCCCGCGGCCAGGATCTCCGCTACCCGGTGCGGGTGGCGCTCGGCCACGCGGCCGGGGATGAAGAACGTCTGGCGCAGACCGTGGCGGGCCAGCAGCTCGAGGATCAGCGGCACCGCCACCTTCGCGCCGTAGGTGCCCTGCGAGAGCAGTCCGGGAAGGTTGGCGTTCTCGGGGTCGTCGCCGATCCACACCTCCTCCGCGTCGAAGTCGAAGGTGAAGGCGACCGCGCCGCGCGCGCCGTTCGGCCAGTCCGTCATGGCGGTGAGACTACCGCGCCGCGGCCTTGGGGACGGTGCTAGTCGTCGGCGGTGACGTCGTCGAGCAGCCGGCCGAAGTCCGCGCCGTCGAACTCGAGCACGGCACGGTCGTACTTCTCGAGGCCCCATTCCCAGAAGTCGAAATCGATGTCGGAGACGCCGTCCTGGATGGAGGCCCACAGCGTCCAGCCGTACTTGGACATCAGCCCCCACAGCCGCGCCCGGGCCACCTTGTTGCGGAGCGGCCGGCCGTAGTAGGCGGCCACCAGCTGGTCGAGCTGGTCGAGCGACAGGTTCGACTCGCTCCACACGTTTCCCAGCTCGAAGCAGGCGTCGTTGTTCCCGGAGTACTCGTAGTCGATCAGCCGGAACTCGCCGCCGGTGTCGATGAAATTCTCGGCCAGCAGGTCGTTGTTGCACGGGACAGTGCCCTCGTCGCGGACGGCCATCGCACGTTCGATCTCGCGCACGGCCGGCTCGAACTCGAGGTAGCGGTCGGGCAGCTTGAAGCCGCGATCCTGCACGAGCGCCAGGTAGCGGCGCTGGATGTCGAACATGTTGAAGTCATCGCGGAAGCGGGCGGCTCCGTGCAGTCGCCGGCAGGCGTGCGCCACCATCTCGATCTTGTCCCCGCGGCGCAGGTCCTCGGCGCTCTGTGTCTGACCCTCGATGAACTCCAGCACCATCAGCGAACGCTCCGGGATGTAGCCGATCACCGCCGGCCCGACGCCCTCCTCGGCGGCCGCGACGGTGTTCTGGTACTCGTTCTCGCGGTCGATCGCGAGCAGGCCGGAGTCCTTGGCCGAGATGCGCACGACGAACGTGCCCTGGTCGGTCTCCACCTTGTAGTTGGTGTTCGTGAGGCCGCCCGCGAGCTCGGTCACGACACGCTCTCCGCGCAGCTCGGGGACGACGTCGATCAGCTCGTCGATGGCTTTGTCGACCGGCATGGCGACCACTATAGTCAGTCCCGAAAACGTGGTACAGACCAGTTTCCCCGACCGCGCGCAGGTCGTCGTCATCGGCGGCGGTGTCACCGGATGCAGCGTCGCCTACCACCTGGCGCGGGCGGGTTGGCGGGACGTGCTACTGGTCGAAAAGGCTCAGCTGACCAGCGGTTCGACCTGCCACGCGGCCGGTCTGGTGACCCAGTTCAACCCCTCGCCGGCGATGATGCGGTTCCGCCGCTACAGCGTGGAGCTGTACGAGCGGCTGGGGGTGTTCGACCGGCTGGGCAGCCTCCGCATCGCGTCCAGCCCGGCGAGCCTGGTGGAGCTGGAGCGGGGCGCGAGCCGGGCCCGCGGCATCGGTCTGGACGTGCACGTGCTGTCGCCGGACGAGGCGCTGCAGCGGATGCCACAGGCCAGCCGGGACGATCTGTACGGCGCGATCTGGGTCGAGCAGGACGGCTGCGTCGACCCGCACACGGCCACGCACGCGCTGGCCGACGCCGCCCGCGAGCTGGGGGCGGCGGTGCTGCAGAACACGCGCGTGACGGGGATCGAGCTCGATCACCGGCGCGCGGTGCGGGCGGTGCTGACCAGCGGCGGCCGGATCGAGGCCGAGCACGTGGTCAACGCCTGCGGGATCTGGGCGCCGCAGGTGTCAGCCATGGTGGGCGCGTTCACACCGTCGGTGCCGGTCGACCATCAGCACATCGCGCTGCAGGCGGTGGACGGGCACGAGCTGCCGCGCGACATGCCCTGCTTCCGAGACACCGACAACCTCGTCTACGGCCGCTCGGAGGCGGGCGGGGTGCTGTTCGGCGGCTACGAGCCGAACCCGGTATCGCGCTGGCTGGATGGGGTGCCGTGGGATCACGCTGCGGCGAACTTGCCGGCCGACGAGCAGCGGTTCGCCCAGCTCTGGAGCGGCGCTGCGCGGCGGTTTCCGTTCCTGGAGGACGCGGGCATGGTGACGCTGGAGTGCCATCCCGACGCGATGACGCCGGACGGGAATCCGCTGCTTGGCCCGGTACCGGGAGTGCCCGGGTTCTGGATGGCGGCCGGGCTGTCGCTGAACGGCTTCGGCGGGGCGGGCGGGATCGGAAAGACGATCGCGGAGTGGATGACGGACGACGAGACCGAGCTCGACGTGCATGGGATGCGGGCCTGGCGGTTCGGCGATGCATATCGGCTGCCGGCGCAGGTGGACGCGGCCGGCCGCGAGGTCTACCGCTACTACTACCGCCTGCGCTACCCGGACGACCACGACGAGTGGGGCCGGCCCAACCGGCTGAGCGCGCTGCATGGGCGGCTGCAGGACGCGGGGGCGGTGTTCGGCTGCAAGAACGGCTGGGAGCGGGCCGACCACCTGCGACCGGGGCAGCCGTGGCGGCGGGCCGGTGCCGACCAGCGCGGGTACGGCTGGACGTGCCCACCCTGGTTCGAGGCGGTGGGCGAGGAGCACCGGGCGGTGCGGGAGCGGGCCGGGATGATCGACATGTCGTCGTTCGGGAAGATCGAGCTGGAGGGCCCCGGCGCGCTTTCGCTGCTGGACAGGGTCTGCGACAACCGCATCGACCGGCCGGCCGGCAGCGTCATCTACACCCAGTTCCTGAACGCCCGCGGCGGGATCGTGGCCGACGTGACCGTGACGCGGCTGGGCGAGCGGCTGTTCCGGGTGGTCACGGGCGCCGGCGTTGTCGAGTCGGACATGGGTTGGCTACGGCTGCACATGCGGGACGAGGACGGGCCGGTGGAGATGCGCGAGGTGACAGAGCGGCTGTCGGTGATCGGCATCTGGGGGCCGCGGGCGCGGGACGTGGTGGCGGTGTGCAGCGACGACGATGTCTCGGCAGCGGCCCTCCCGTTTCGCATGGCGCGCGAGATCCGGATCGGCGAGCCGGTGCTGGCGCAGCGCATCACCTACGTCGGCGAGCTCGGGTTCGAGCTGTACGTGGAGGCGCCGGACGCGGTGCAGGTGTGGGACCGGCTGGCGGCCGCGGGGCGCGAGCACGGCCTCGCGATCGCGGGTTACCGGGCGCTGGAGGGGCTGCGGCTGGAGAAGGGCTACCGCTACATGGGCAGCGACCTGACGGGCGGGGACACGCCATATGAGGCCGGGCTCGGTTTCTGCGTGGCGCTGGACAAGGGCGAGTTCATCGGCGGCGAGGCGTTGCGCGCGGCCGGGACGGAGCCGCCGCGCCGGATCCGTACGCTGCTGGTGGGCGGCGAGGACTACCTGCCGGCATACGGTGGCGAGGCGGTGCTGGTGAACGGTGCGACCGCCGGCCGGGTGCGGAGCGTCGGCTACGGACACACCGTCGGGCGGACGATCGCGTTCGCCTACCTGCCGGCCGAACTGGCCGACGACGCCCGGGTCGAGGTCGAGGTGCTGGGCCGGCCGGTCGCGGCCGAGCTGGCCGCCGACGTGCTGGTCGACCCCGAGCACGCCCGCGTCCGCGCGTGATACGGCCGTGACCGGCGCGTGACACCCAGAAGCGCAACGAACCCAACGCCGCCGCAGCGATCCCCGCACCATCGGCAACGTTTCGCACCGCGGGGCCGACGCGAACATCACGGCCCGGCGGGCCGCCGCGCAGCCGCGCGGCCGCGCGGCCGCGCGTCATGATGGTGCCACGGTCCGTCACGGGCCCGTGACGGACCGCTCGCCCGGGCGAGTCGGGGTCAGACCCCTCTGTGGGCAGTCGGGCCGTTGCACGGCCGCATGACCGCTGCGACACTCGCGTGCAGCGACCTGGTCTTCGAGTCCCAGAGTCCTGTGGTGTCGGCTGTCGTCTGTCCGGACGAGCCCCACGTCCACTCGACCGTGTCGCCCTGGTGCGACGTTACGTTGGCCGGGTTGAAGACGAGCATGCCGCCCGGGCCGACGGAGACCGGCACCGTGGTCGCTGCGCTGCGCGCGGCGCTCACCATCAGCATCGCTCCCACGGCCACGCAGCACGCCCCTGCGATCGCCGCCGCCAGCATTCTGCGCGCCCCCATCTCGGTCCCCTGTCGTTCGGTTCGCCGGCGACCGACGCCGGCCCTACCGCGGATACGGCGCCGGCCGGCGATCAGATTTGCGACTACCGTGCCCGCGTGGCCCAGCAGCCCCGCCCGACGCTCTCGTTCCCCAGCAGGCAGGCCTGGCGTGAGTGGCTCGCCGGCCAGCCGGAGGGGAGCGAGGGCATCTGGCTGAAGATCGCCCGCAAGGGCAGCGGCATCGAGTCCGTCACCCACGCGGAGGCGCTGGAGGTGGCGATCTGCTTCGGCTGGATCGACGGCCAGAAGCAGTCGTTCGACGCCGACCACTGGGTGCAGCGCTTCGTTCCCCGCGCTCGCCGCAGCAGGTGGTCGCAGGTCAACCGCGCCAAGGCCGAGCTCCTGATCGAGCGCGGCGAGATGCAGCCGTCCGGACTGCGCGAGGTCGAGCGCGCCCGCGCGGACGGTCGCTGGGACGCCGCGTATGAGCCGCAGAGCGCCGCCCAGGTGCCCGAGGACCTCGCCCGCGAGCTCGACCGCGATCCCGCCGCCCGCGCCTTCTTCGACGCGCTCGACAGCCGCAACCGCTACGCGATCCTCTACCGCATCCAGGATGCCAAGCGCCCTGCGACCCGCGCCCGGCGAATCGCGACGTTCGTGGCGATGCTCGCGCGCGGCGAACGCATCCACAACTGAGCGGCCAGATGAGTGGTCGATATCTCCGTGACGTCCAAGGCGCAAGGCATCGCCTTGCGCCGGTCGGGGGTGATCTGCGATCACGCAGATCGCGAATGGCAGGGAGCGTCAATACCGGGTCGTATTGGCGCGACCGAGGACCAGGTGCAAGGCCAACGGCCTTGCACCGATCGGGAGCGATCTGCGATTACGCAGATCGCGGACGGAGGCGACGGTTCGCAGCCGTAGCCACCCAGGC
>DATNEO010000071.1:0-24751 GCA_035553035.1 Gaiellales bacterium
CCTGTCGGCGGGCGACTTCTTCGGCGAGATGGCGCTGCTGGACGAAGAGCGCCGCAGCGCATCCGTGCGCGCGACGTCGCCGATGCGGCTGATGGTGATGACGCGGCAGGAGTTCCACTCGATGATCGCGGCGGTGCCGGCGCTCGACGAACGGATCCGCGCGAAGGTCGCCGAGCGGCTCGACAACAGCGCGCGTTAGCCCACGAGCCTACTAGGCCTGCTGTGGCTCTTCGCCGCGCTCGCTGCGAGTGGCCGAAGCGAACGCATCGCTGATCTGCTCGACCAGGTCGGCCGTGAACCGGCCCTGGCCGAGGGCGCGGTCGATCAGTGCCAGCGCCCGGGCATCGTCCCGGGTGATTGTGTCGGACATGGTCTTGGGAACCTTTGCTGTCGGGGTCAAACGACGGAGCTAGTCCGCAAGATGCCATCGCAGCGACCGCGATGCCACCCTCGAAGGGGCATGCCGCGATCGCCCATCTGGTTATCGCACCCTAACCGGCCGCGCGCGGCTAGCGTGACCCTATGGCGATCGTTTTGGGACTTCGCTTCGTGTGCGAGATGGCGGCGCTCGCGGCCGTGGCCTACTGGGGACTGCAGGCGGCCGGGGGTGTGGCCGGGATCGCCCTGGCCGCGATCGCGGTGATCGTGGTGGCGGTGGTCTGGGGCGTGTTCCTGGCTCCCAGGCGGCGGGTGGAGGTCGGCCTGCCGGCGCGGCTCGTGATCGAGCTGGCGGTCTGGGTGGCCGCGGCCGCGCCGCTGTGGTCGGCCGGCCAGCCCACGCTGGCCGTGGTGCTGTTCGTCGTCGCCGTCGTGACGGGGGCGATCAACGCACGCGGCGCAGCTACGACAGCGCCCGCGTGAGCACGATGCCGGGCCCGTCGTCCTGGACGGCAACGCCGTGCCGCTGCCAGCCGCAGCGCTCGTAGAACCCGGCCGCGTGCTCGGTGAACACCCACAGACGCGGCACCCGCTCCCCGGCCGCGAACCGCTCGAGCGCCGCCAGCAGCCGGCTGCCGACACCGGCGCCCCGGTACTCGGGCAGCACCACCATGCCGCAGACCCACGGCGAGCGGTCGCGTATGTCGTCGAGCTCGAACTCGTGCAGCTGCACGACGCCGACGGCGCGGTCGCCGTCCAGCGCCACGAACGCCGCCGACGTGGCCGAGTGCAGCCGGCTGTCGAGCTCCGCCTCGCGCAGCCAGCGCTCACGCTCGCCCTCGGGCTGTAGCCCGCCCCACTCCCGCCACGCGATCTCCACCACGTCCGGCACCAGATCCGGGTGCTCGGCCAGCGTGGTGATCGTGATCATCGGGCTCAACTCTACTAGTGTGGGAGCACGGTCCTCACTCGTCGGGAAGGTCGCGCCGCCGCAGTTCGACGACGCGAGCCGACGCCGGTTTCCCGGCCATGCCTCCGGCGGCGACACCGATGCCCTGACGGTCGGCCTCCATATACGCGTCCCGTTCCTGCTCGGGAACGCGTTCGTTGATCGCCTGGTCGAGCAGGGCGAGCTGGTCGAACAGAACGGCGCGCCGCTTCACCGGCGCGTAGCTAACCAGATCGTCGAGCGCAGCCCGTAGACGGCGGGCGACCTGCGGCGAGTCGGCGCCGGCCTGGCGGATCTCATCGAAGGCGAGATGGACGTATGCCTTCCATGTCATAACCCGCATCACCAACCGCAGACGGCCGTCCGCGTCACGGTAGGTGCCGTCGGGAAAGCGACGACGTGCGAGGTGGCGGAGGTTGTCGTGGAGGCGGTCGATGGCTTGCACGGCGGTGGTCGGGTCGAGGTACGACGAGTCGGACAGGGAGCGCTCGGCGATATCGACCAGCATCCGAAATCCGTACGCGACGTCCTGGTCGAGCGTGCGCTCCAGGGCCAGCACGAGCGCCCCATCGAGGTCATCGGGCAGCCGCGAGCGGTCACCGTCGACGAGCAAGAGCGGCGTCCCCGCCGCAACGTACTCGCCCATGGCCGGCACCAACTCCAGGATGCAGTCCGCCTTCCGGGCTGCCTCGATCAGCCGCTCTTTGTCGATGTGAACGAGTACGCCCGAGCGTGGGCTGCAGATCTGCTCGGCGGGCGTGACCTCCCCGTCTGCCGGGTAGACGTCGTCGAGCAGCTGCCGCGTGTCCTGGCCAACCAGTTCGATCAGGGCTGACACACGCAGCGAACGGCCGATGTGATGGACGTAGAGCACCAGCACGGCGATGGAGACGACGACCAGCAGGTAGGCGACAACGACGGTCAGGCCGGGAACCTGGCTCTTGCCGCCGGACCCGCCGATGATGACAGCTCGCATCGCCAGCATCGCGAACGCGAACGTGCCGACGAAGATTCCGATCGCGAGCTGGCTGGGCCGGTCCTTCAGGATCGGCTGAACGATCCGCGGTGAGAACTGTCCCATCGCGAGCTGCACCACCACCATCGTGATCGTCAGCACCAGCGCGGCCAGGCTCACCATCGAGGTGGCGACCGCGGACAGGATGCTGAGCGACGCGTCGGGACCGCCGGTCAGTGATTGCGGAACCAGCGTGTAGCCCGTCTGTCGATCGATCCAAAGCGTCACGAACGACAGCGCGACGCCCGCCCCCACGCACAGAACGGGAATGAACCAGAGACTGCCGCGCACGTGCGACAGCACGCGGAACCCGCGGCCTTCTCGCATGCGGCGCGACTACCCGCACCCGACCTTCTCCAACCACGGCATCCGAAACGCGTCAGTGGCTGCGCGTCTTGACTCGGTATTCGAACCGCACCGCCGCCGGCTACTCGACGGTGACGGTCTTCGCCAGATTGCGCGGCTTGTCGATGTCGAGCCCGCGCCGCTTTGCGATCGCGTAGGCCAGCTGCTGCAGCGGCAGGATCGCCAGCGCCGCCTGCAGCTCCGGCTCCGTCCGCGGCAGGTACAGCACGTGCTCGGCCAGCTCCTCGATGCGCGTGTTGCCCTCGGTGGCGACGGCAATCACGTGCGCGCCGCGGGCGCGCACCTCCTGGATGTTCGACAGCACCTTGTCGTAGACGTGGTTGTCGGTCGCGATCACCACCACCGGCGTCGAGTCGTCCAGCAGCGCGATCGGCCCGTGCTTCATCTCGCCGGCCGCGTACGCATCCGTGGGGATGTAGGAGATCTCCTTCAGCTTGAGCGCGCCTTCGAGCGCGATCGGCAATCCGATGTAGCGCCCCAGGTAAAGGAAGAACTCGCTCTCCCAGAACCTATCCGCGATCGGCTCCACCAGATCGCCCCGATCCAGCGTCTGCTGCGCCAGTTCCGGCAACGCACGCACCTGCGCCAGCAGCGTCTCCGCCCGTGTCGCGTCGATCGTGCCACGCACGATCCCCAGCTTCAGCGCCAGCAGGTACATCAGCACCACCTGGCTGGTGAACGTCTTCGACGCCGCCACCCCGACCTCGAGCCCGGCCCGCGTGTACAGCACGGAATCGCAGTCGCGGGTTGCCTGGCTGCCCATCACGTTCGTGACCGCGAGCACGTGCGCGCCGTGCGCGCGAGCTTCCTTCATGGCAGCGATCGTGTCGATCGTCTCACCGGACTGCGAGACCGCGATCACCAGCGTCCGCTCGTCGATCACCGGCCGCCGGTATCGCCACTCGCTTGCGATGTCCGACTCGCTCGGGATGCGCGCCCACTCCTCGAGCAGGTAGCGACCGATCAGCCCGGCGTGGTACGCCGTCCCGCAGGCCAGGATCACCACCCGTGACAGCTCCCGGATCTGCTGCTCGTCCAGGTTGAGACCATCAAGCTGCAGCTCGCCGTGGTAGAGCCGCTCGCCGATCGTCTCGGCGATCGCGTCCGGCTGCTCGTGGATCTCCTTCAGCATGAACGTCTCGTAGCCCTGCTTCTCGGCGGCCGATTCGTCCCAGTCCACATGCTCGATCGGCCGCTCGATCACGGCGCCCTCGCCCGTCAGGAAGGTCGCGCCCTCGGGCGTCGCCACCACGATCTCGTCGTCCAGCACGTACTGCACCCGGCGTGTCTCGCTCATGAAGGCCGGGATCGCCGACGCCATGAACGTCTCCCCGTCACCCACACCCACCACCAGCGGGCACTGCCGGCGCGCCGCCAGGATCTCGTTGGGATGGTCGCGGTGCACCACCGCGAACGCGAAGTGCCCATGCAGCTGGTTGTAGGCCAACCGCACCGCCTCGACCAGGTCACCGTCGTAGTGGTCCTCGACCAGGTGGCTGATCACCTCGCTGTCGGTGTCCGTGTGGAACTCGTGGCCCTGCTCCAGCAACCGCGTTCGCAGCTGGACGTAGTTCTCGATGATGCCGTTGTGCACAGCGGTCACGCCTGAGCCCTCGCAGGCCTCGATCGGGTGAGCATTCGACTCGGTCACCCCGCCGTGCGTCGCCCAGCGCGTGTGCGCCAGCCCCAGCGTCGCCGGGTGGCTGCCGTTGCCGACCGCGTCGCGCAGCATCTGCACCCGCCCCACCCGGCGCGTCACATCGATGCTGCCGTTGACCAGGGCGATGCCGGCCGAGTCGTAGCCGCGGTACTCGAGCCGCTCAAGACCGGTCAGCAACAGCTCCTTGCACTCCCGGTCACCGACGTATCCGACGATTCCACACATACGGAGAGGTTACGCTCCGATCTCGGTTTCGACGAGGCCCGCGAGATATCCGCAGATGCGCTCGCATTCGGCCTCGTCCTCGGCTTCCACCATGACCCGCACCAGCGGCTCCGTACCGGACGCGCGGAGGACGATCCGACCGTCGTTCCCAAGTTTCTCGCTCAGAGCGTCCACCTCCTCCCAGATGCGGTTCGCGGACGGTAGCAGGGATCGATCGGCCGGCACGGCCACGAGCCGTTGCGGGAACGGCCGCAGCATGTCGTTGGCCTGTGCGGCGCTCAGCCCCAGCCGGTGCAGCGACGCCAGCAGCATCAGCGCCGTCGCCAAACCGTCGCCGGTCGTATGGTGCGCCAGGTCGACGACGTGCCCCGACTGCTCGCCGCCGAGCGTCGCCCCGGTCTGCAGCATCCGCGCCAGCACGTAGCGGTCTCCCACGTCGGTGACCTCGACGGCGATGTCGTTGTCGCCCATCAGCCGGTGGAACCCGAGGTTGGTCATCGAGGTCACCACCACGGTGTCGACGGCCAGCAGACCGCGGCGGTGGAGGTCGATCGCCAGCACCGCCAGGATCACATCTCCGTTCACCGGCCGGCCGCGACCGTCCACGACCAGGCAGCGGTCGGCGTCGCCGTCAAACGCAATCCCCAGGTCGAGGCCGTGGTCGGCCACCAGCGCCGCGATCGCATCGAGGTGCGTCGAGCCGACGCCGGCGTTGATGTTGCGGCCGTCGGGCTCGCAGCCGATCCGGTCGACGCGCTCGCCCAGCAGCTCGAACAGCGCCGGCCCACAGCTCCAGGCGGCGCCGTTGGCGCAGTCGATGCCGATCGAGAACCCGGGCTGCACGCCGTCGCCGTACGTCGCCGCCAGCCAGGCGATGTAGTGCCCGCCCGCGTCCGCCAGCTGCTCCGCATGGCCCCGGCCCTCGCCCGCCTCGTCGTTCATCAGCCGCTCGATCTCGGCCTCGTCCTGGTCGGCGAGCTTGCGGCCGTCACCGCCCAGGAACTTGATGCCGTTGTCCTGGAACGGGTTGTGCGACGCCGAGATCACGCAGCCCAGCGCGGCGCCGGTCTCGCGCGCCAGCACGGCAACGCCCGGGGTCGGGATCACGCCCGCGCTGACGGCGACCGCCCCCGCGGCCACCACGCCCTCGATCAGCGCCGCTTCCAGCGCCACACCCGACTCGCGGGTGTCGCGCCCGATCAGGATCGAGCGACCCGGTCCCGCAAACCGCCCCGCCGCGGCACCCAGGTCACGCGCCAGCGCCTCGGTCAGGTCGACGCCCGCCTGGCCGCGGACACCGTCCGTGCCGAACAACTTGCGCACGTGCGCCAAACCCGGCGTCGGCTAGCGCTTCGAGAACTGTGGCCGCTTGCGCGCCTTCTTCAGGCCCGCCTTCTTGCGCTCGACCTGGCGCGCGTCCCGCGTCAGGAAACCCGACTTCTTCAGCTCTGGACGCAGCGCCTCGTCGGCCTCGATCAGCGCACGCGAGATCCCGTGGCGGAGCGCTCCGGCCTGGCCGGCGATGCCGCCGCCCACGATCCGAGCGCGCACGTCGAAGCTGGCCTCGGTGCCGCTCACCCGCAGCGGGGCCATGGCCACCGACTGCAGCGTCGGCCGCGGGAAGTACTCGGCCAGAGCCTTGCCGTTGACGACGACCTGACCGGAACCCGGCACCAGCACCACGCGGGCGACCGAGGTCTTCCGCTTGCCGGTGGCGCGGTATACGACTGCGGTTGTGGCCACTACGAGCTCTCCTTCAACGGTGCGGGATTCTGGGCGGCGTGGGGATGCTCCGGGCCGGCGTAGACCTTCAGCTTGCGCAGCTGCGCAGCGGCCAGCTTGTTCTTCGGCAGCATGCCCTTGACGGCCCTGCGGATGACCTCTTCTGGCCGGCGGGCCAGCTGCTCGGCCAGCGTCCGCTCACGCAGTCCGCCCGGATAGCCGCTGTGCCGGTAGTAGATCTTCTGGTCGAGCTTCTTGCCGGTCACGCGCACCTTCTCGGCGTTGACGACGATCACGAAGTCGCCGGTGTCCACGTGCGGCGTGTAGGCCGGCTTGTTTTTGCCGCGCAGCGTGTCCGCGATCTCGGTCGCCAGCCGGCCCAGGATCTGGCCGTCGGCGTCGACCAGGCGCCAGGCCTGCTCGATCTCGCGTGGTTTTGCGGTGTAGGTCTTCATCGGTGCTCGGGCGTGAAGCGGACAGGCCGCCACGGGCATGCAGCGGCCCGGGCGGCGCAAACAGCGTCGAATGCTAGCTCAGATCGCCGCCACGCGGAGTCGCACGGTGGCCTTGGCACCGGCCGGAGCGATCGTCGCAACGGCGGCGTCGACCACCCGCGGGTCGAACTGGATGCCGGCGGCGCGCTGCAGCTCGGCGATCGCCTGGTCGTGGTCGAGCGGCAGGCGGCCCGGCCGGCCACGCCTGATCGCGCGGTACGCGGCGCACACCGCGACGATCCGGGAGCTGAGCGGAATCTCCTCACCGGCGAAGCCGTGCGGGTATCCGCCGCCGTCCCAGTGTTCGCGGATCGCGCCCACGCCGGCAACCGCCGGCCGCAGATAGGGCATCCGCGACAGCATCCGCTGGCCGATCAGGGTATGGCGCTGCACCACGGCCCACTCGACCGGCGTCAGCGGCTCGACCTTGTCGTGGAGGGCGCCCGGGATGTGCGACCGGCCGGCCTCGTGTACCAGCGCCACCAGCCGCACCTCGCGCAGCTCGTCCTCGTCCAGCAGCAGGCGTTCGCCGATCGCCTCTGCCAGGGCCGGCAACGCCAGGTCGGCGGCGCCGATCTCACGCGCCTCGGCCGCCGCCTGCAGAAACTGCACGCGTTCGTCGCCATCGCACCGCACGGCGCCGTCGAGCAGCCCCGCGGCCTGGCTCACCAGCCGCATGGAGCGGCGGATCTCGGCGCGGCTGTAGGCCTGCGTGCGGATATCCGACCAGACCTCGACCAGGTACGGCCCACCCGGACCGTCCATGCGCATCACCAGCCCGGCGCCGGGGTCACCGACCCAGGTCGTGTACCGGCGGCCCTGCTCCAGCACCGCCCGCGATGCCGGATCCCGGCCAACCGGGAGCTCGGCGGCCGGCGCCAGCCAGCGCTGGGGTGCGCGCGTGAACCCGGCCATGTCGATGAGCACGCCTCGCTCGGAATCGACCCTGGAGACCAGGCAGTCGGACGCATGCAGATCGTCGGCCAGCGCTTCACACAGGTGCGAGCAGAGCTCACGGGTGCCGACGCCGCCCTCGAGACGGCGACGTTCTCGTGTCAAGACTGGCATCACCGCTGCATGGTCGCGCCACTCGGTGGCGGCCGCCATCCCCGATTTGTGGTGGTCGGCATCACCGGCCGACCGTATCTATGCACTTGCGCCCAATGGATAAGCTTCAGGCATGCGAGACATGCTCGACGACGCCGCCGAACTGAGCGGCCAGGGGGAACGAGTGGCGGTGGCGATGGTCGTCGACACCCGGCGCTCGGCACCGCGCCCTCTCGGCTCGAGGCTGTTCGTGACGGAGTCTGGAGAGATGCGCGGATCGGTGTCGGGCGGATGCGTCGAGAGCGATGTGGTGCTGCGCGCCCAGGAGGTGCTGCGCGACGGCACGCCGGCGCTCGTCCAGTACGGGATCACCGACGACGACGCGTTCGACGTGGGCCTGCCCTGCGGCGGTGAAATCGAGGTGTTCATCGCCCCGTTCGACGGCGACGAGGTGGCGCGCGTACGGCAGGCGGCCGAGAACGGCGAGCGCCTGTCTGTCGCGACGGTGCTGTCCGGCCCGGACGCGGGCACCAAAAGCTACGGCGACGGTGACGCCCATTCGGCGGCGGTGCGGGAGACGCCGGAGACCTTCGTCGAGCACTATGCACCGGCACCGGTAATCATGATCTTTGGCGCCGTGGACACGGCGCAGGCGTTGTGCCGGGCCGCCAAGCAGGTGGGGTTCCACACGATCGTGTCGGACGCCCGCGCGAAGTTCGCACGAGCCGAGCGCCTGCCCGATGCCGACGAGATCGTGGTGGGTTGGCCGGCGCTGGCGTACGAGCTGCACCCCGCAGACGAGGCCACCTACGTCGTGGTGCTGACGCACGACGCCCGCTTCGACGAGCCGGCGCTCGGCCCGGCACTGCGCAGTCCGGCCGCCTACATCGGTGCGCTGGGTAGCCGCAGGGCACAGGACAAGCGCCGGGAGCGGTTGCTGAACGCCGGCTACAGCGAGGCCGACCTGACACGCATCTCCGGCCCGCTCGGTCTCGACATCGGGGCGATCACCCCGGCCGAGACCGCCGTTTCGATCCTGGCGGAGGTGTTGGCTGTCAGGGCCGGCCGTAGCGGCGGCCGCCTCTCGCAGGCACCGGGTCGAATTCACCCGGAGGCCGTGACCGGGTGAGGGCCCTGCCTCCGTGCGCACCGCACTGATCGCGGACATCCACGGAAACCTGGTCTCTCTGCAAGCGGTGGTCGACGACGCGCGCCGAGGCGGCGTGGAGCGGGTCGTGTGCCTCGGCGACGTGGCAGCCACCGGCCCGCAGCCGGTCGAGACGATCGAGGCCGTCGCCGCGCTGGGCTGCGATGTCGTGATGGGCAACGCCGACGAGTGGCTGATCGACCCGGAGCCTGACGAGGACGCCGACGGGGAGACGCGCCGGATCCTCGAGATCGACCTGTGGGCGTCGCAGCAGCTGGGGCCGCAGCACCTGGAGCTGCTGGCCGGCTACCGGCCGGTGGTGGAGCTCGAAGACCTGGTCTGCTTCCACGGAACGCCGCGGTCGAACACCGAGACGCTGCTGGCGACGACCCCGGAGGCGGAGGTGGCGCGGATGCTCGGCGCCTACACGCAGACGGTGCTGGCCGGAGGGCACACGCACGTCGCGATGCTGCGCCGCCACGGGCCCTCGCTGTTGGTGAATCCGGGCAGCGTGGGGATGCCGTTCGAGGCGGCGGCCGACAACGGCGCGTTCCGCAACCCGCCCTGGGCCGAGTACGCGATCGTGGACGGAGCGCAGGTCGAGTTCCGGCGGGTGCCGGTGGACGTGGGCGCGGTGACCGGGGCGGCGTTTGCGAGCGGGATGCCGCACGCCGGGTGGTGGGTGCGCGACTGGGCCTGGAGTTAGGCGCGATAGCCGCCGGCGGAAGCCTCTTAAGCCACTACGCGCCAATACCGATATAGCAAACACGATGTATCGCAAGTTGTTCATCGTCCTGGCGCTGTTTGCGGCGATGCCTGGCCAGGCACCGCCGGCGTTCGCGACCGGTCCGGTGCCCGTGCTGCTCTCGACCACCACCACCGCTGACCGCTACCAGTCGCACGTCACCTTCACCTACGACGTCCCGGTCTCGGTCACCGACCCGTCCACGCAGGTCAGCTTCCACAGGACCGGCAGCGTCACGCCGCTGGCCGTCACGGTGACCGGCTCCGGCAGCACCACCATCGTCGTCACCCAGACCGGCACGATCGCGTCGGGTGCCAGCTACACGGCCAGCGTGCGGCCCGACCCGGATGCAACGCCAGACATCGCCAGCTGGAAGACGCGAGCCGCACCCGCCCACCCCACGCTGCACGTGAAGATCATCACCGCACTTGCGCCGGACGCCGTCTACGACATCGTGCACCGGCTCGACCGCGCCAACCTGCTGGCGGTGCCCAAGGCGTCCGATCTGGTCGACATCTCGGCCGCCGCGGCCGCGCCGCACGCGCTCAGCAACGCCGACCTGGCCGGCTACCAGGCCGCGCTGGTCGTGACCGACCAGGATGTCTTCAACCAGCTCGCGGCCGCAAGCGCGCTCACCAGCTTCGCAGCACACGGCCACGGCGTCGTGCTGGGCGGCCAGACGCACTGGACGAGCGGCGGCCTGTGGACGCAGCAGAGCGCGATCGGATCCGCCGGCGGCACCTGGTCGGCGAACTGGAGCCCGCTCGCATTTGCCGACCCGCCCGCCATCGAGGGCGGCTCGCTGAAGGCGAGCGCCGTGCAGCCGCACTTCCTGACCCAGAACCTGACGTCGTTTCACGTCCGCGGCGCCGGCTCGGGTGCCGAGATCACGCAGAACAGCTGGAACGAGTCGGTGCTGGCGCGGCTGCAGCCGACGACGGCCTACCCCTACGGCCAGTCGCTGCTCGCCATCCACTTCGAGAACAAGGACCAGCCCGGCCGGGTGGTCGACCTCGGCTTCAACCCGTGGTCGACCGACGTTGCCAGCGGCGGCGGCGGATACGACCCGGCCGAGTCGCCGCAGGCCGCTCCCCTGATCGCCCGCGCGCTGTGGTGGGCGACCGACCGGATCGCGCCCACCCGCACGCACTTCACGTCGAAGCCGCCCAGCCCCAGCAGGTTCGCCACCGTCAGCTTCTCGCTGGCGGCGCGGGACGCCGACCCGGCATCGGCCTTCTCGACGCTCCGGTTCCAGTACCGCGTCGGCAACGGCCGCTGGAAGATGGCCAAAGGTGGCAGCTCGTTCGTGCTCTACCACCTGCGTCCCGGTCACCGCTACCGGGTGCGGGCACGGGCTGTGGACTTCGCCGGAAACAAGGACGCGAGGCCCGCCAGCTACACGTTCAGACTCAGCTCCAGCGCGTACGGCTGAGCCTGAGTCACTCCCACTCGATGGTCGACGGCGGCTTGCTGGAGACGTCCAGCGCCACTCGGTTGACCCCGGCGATCTCGTTGATGATGCGGCTCGAGATCCGCTCCAGCAGGTCGTAGGGAAGCCGCGCCCAGTCGGCCGTCATCGCATCCTCGGAGCTGACCGCGCGGATCACGATCGGATAGGCGTACGTGCGCGAGTCGCCCTGCACGCCCACGCTCCGGATCGCGGGTAGCACGGCGAACGTTTGCCACAGCTCGTGGTAGAGCCCGGCCCGACGGATCTCTTCCAGCAGCACCGCGTCGGCCTCGCGCAGCACCTCCAGCCGCTCACGCGTGACCTCGCCGATGATGCGGATGGCCAGGCCCGGCCCCGGGAACGGCTGGCGCCACACCATCCGCTCGGGCAGCCCCAGCTCGACCCCCACCCGCCGCACCTCGTCCTTGAAGATCATGCGCAGCGGCTCCACCAGGTCGAAGTCCATGTCCTCGGGCAGGCCGCCCACGTTGTGGTGGGACTTGATCTTGGCCGCCGTGCGGCTGCCCGACTCGATCACGTCCGAGTAGAGCGTGCCCTGCACCAGGTGCCGGATCTCGCCGAGCTTCTGCGCCTCGTCCTCGAACAGGCGGATGAACTCCTCGCCGATGATGCGGCGCTTCGTCTCGGGGTCGGAGACGCCGGCCAGCTTGTCGAGGAACCGGTCCTGCGCCTGCACGTGCACGAGCGGCACGCGGAAGTGCTCCTCGAACGCCTCCACCACCTGCTCCGCCTCGTCCTTGCGGAGCAGGCCGTGGTCGACGAACACACAGGTGAGCTGATCGCCCACCGCCTTGTGCACCAGCAGCGCGGCCACGGCCGAGTCGACGCCGCCCGAGAGCGCGCAGATCACCTGGTCGTCGCCGACCTGCTCGCGGATCAGGGCCACCTGCTCCTCGATGAACTGCAACGGCGTCCAGGTGGGCGGCGCCTGGCAGGCCTCCAGCACGAACTGCCCGAGCATCTCGGTGCCGTGCGGGGTGTGTGCGACCTCGGGGTGGAACTGCACGGCGAAGAATCCGCGCTCGCGGTCCTCCATCGCAGCGATCGTGGTGGTCTGCGTCACGGCCGTCACGGTGAAACCGGGCGGCGTGCGAACGACGCTGTCGCGGTGGCTCATCCAGCACGACTGCTCGGCGGCGATGTCGCCGAACAGCAGGCTGCCCTCGGCCAGTGATACTGGCGTCTTGCCGAACTCGCCGAGGCCGGTGTTCCCGACCTCGCCGCCCAGCGCCGCCGCCATCGCCTGCATGCCGTAACAGATGCCCAGCACCGGCACGCCCAGGGCGAACAGCTCGAGATCGACCGACGGCGCCCCGGGCTCGTAAATGGACGCCGGGCCGCCGGACAGCACGATCCCGATCGGATCGCGGGCCGCGATCTCGGCCACCGGCATGTCGTGGGGAACGATCTCGGAGTAGACACGGCTCTCGCGGATCCGCCGCGCGATCAGCTGCGCGTACTGCGCGCCGAAGTCGATCACGAGCACCGGCCGGTGGGGGGCCGGCGAGCCGGCCAGCGCCGCCCCCGCCTGCTCAGCCCGCGTTCGGCGCTCGGTCAACGGCTCATCCCGATCGCCTGCTCCCGCTGCAGCTTCTTGCCCTCGGTCTGGAGCGCTGGTGCGAACATGATCTCGGCCTTCTGGAAGGCCTGGATCGTGTCGTAGCCGGTGGTGGCCATCGACGTGCGGAGGGCGCCCATCAGGTTGAGCGTGCCGTCGTTCTCACGGGCCGGGCCGGTCACGATCTCCTGGAGCGTGGCGACCTGGTCGGTCTTGACGCGGGCGCCGCGCGGCAGGCTGGGATGGAACGTGGCCATTCCCCAGTGGTAGCCGTGGCCGGGCGCCTCGTTGGCGCGGGCCAGGGGCGAGCCGACCATCACGGCATCGGCGCCACAGGCGATCGCCTTGGAGATGTCGCCGCCCGTGCGCATGCCGCCGTCGGCGATCACGTTCACGTACTGGCCGGTCTCGAGCAGGTGCTGGACGCGGGCCGCGGCGGCATCGGCGATGGCCGTGGCCTGCGGAACTCCCACTCCGAGCACGCCGCGGGTGGTGCAGGCGGCGCCGGGCCCGACTCCGACCAGCACGCCGGCGGCGCCGGTGCGCATCAGGTGCAGCGCGGCCTGGTAGGAGGCGCATCCGCCCACGATCACCGGCACCGGCATCGTGGCGATGAACTCCTTCAGGTTGAGCGGCTCGACCACCGTCGAGACATGCTCGGCCGAGACCACGGTGCCCTGGATCACGAGCACGTCCAGTCCGGCGTCGAGCGCCAGCTGCCAGTGCTCACGGACGCGCTGCGGCGTTAGCGACGCCGCAGCCATCACGCCGGCGTCCTTGATCTGCTTGATCCGCTTACCGATCAGCTCGGGCTTGATCGGCTCCGCGTAGATCTTCTGCATCTCGCGGGTGGCCTCGGCCTTGTCAAAGGTGGCGATCCGCTCGAGCAGGGCGTCGGCGTCCTCGTACCGCGTCCAGATGCCCTCCAGGTTGAGCACGCCGAGGCCGCCCATCTGGCCCAGCTCGATGGCGGTGGCCGGCGACACGACCCCGTCCATGGCCGCCGCCAGCAGCGGCAGCTCGAGCAGATGCGGCCCCAGCCGCCAAGCGATGTCCACGTCCTCGGCATCGCGGGTGCGCCTGCTGGGCACGATTGCGATGTCGTCAAATCCATAGGCCCTGCGCGCCTTCTTGCCGCGCCCGATCTCAATCTCCAACCCGCACAACCCCCTTTAAAAACACACGCGGCCCTTGCGGGCCGGGAGAGGAATCACACCGATGATGACGAAAGTTCAATGTCCTTTGCAGTCTACCAACCGCTCCGGTCAAAGCCTCCCGGCCGGCGCGGGTCAGGACGCGCGGGCGGCGGTGGGTGCGATCTCCTGCACCTCGACCATGGCCGCGAACCGCGGTACCTCGCGCGACTCGAACACGCCCGCCCCCACCGTCTGGGTGTTGGCGGCGCCACAGGCGAGCCCCATCTTCAGGCACTGGTCAGCCGCCTGGCCGGCCTGGTGGGCCGACAGGAACCCGGCCAGGAACGCGTCGCCGGAGCCGACGGTGGACACCGCCTCGATGCGCGGGATCCACGCCCGGAACATGCGGGCCTTGGTCTTGCCGGCCGCGAGCAGCGCGTAGCACCCGGTCTTGAGCGTGATCACCACGCCGTGCGCGCCCATCGCCTCGATCGCCGAGAGCGCGTGCTGGAAATCCTCGTCGGTCTGGAACTCGTTGCCGACCAGCGCCTCCGCCTCGCGCTGGTTGGGGAACACCAGCGCCGGCTCGGCTGCCAGGGCCAGCCGCAGCGGCTCGCCGTCGGTGTCGATCACGGTGTTGACCTTGCGCCGGTTCATCTCGCGCGTCACGTCGGCGTAGAACGACGTCTCCATCCTGCGAGGCAGGCTGCCGGCAAACACGACCGTCGACACCGCGCCGGCCAGGTAGCGGACGCGGTCGACCAGCGCCCCCACCTCGTCGGCGGTTACCTCCGGGCCATACTCGTTGATCTCGGTCTGCAGGCCGCTGGTGGGGTCGACCACGGCCGTCGATGTTCGCGACTCGGCCGCGATCCGCACGAAGTCGTTGAGGATTCCCTCCGAGTCCAGCCCGTCGGTGATCTGCATCCCGGCCCGGCCGCCGGCCAGGCCGGTGGCGATCACCGGCTCATCCAGGCGGCGCAGGGCGCGGGCCACGTTGATGCCCTTGCCGCCGGGCATGACCAGGCCCTGCTGGGCTCGATGGCGCCGCCCGAGCTGCAGGTTGGCGACCGTCAGCGTCTTGTCGACCGCAGCGTTGGCAGTGACCGTGAGAATCATTCTGATGCCGGCTCGCGAGCTGTTCGAAGACACTGAGTGACCCTGCACATCTCGCTCATCGGCCCTCCGGAGTCTACACTTGACCCGCCGGTCGACTCGCGTAGAGTTGATGTGTGTTCGCAGGTCGCAACCGTTCGATCGTGACCGTGACGGCCGTGATCGAGGCCGGTCTGGCCGGCTGGGCGCTGGGCGCCGGATGGCTGGGGCTGCTGGTCGCGATCGCCGCCGTGACCGCCGCCGACACGGCCTGGGGCATGACCCGCCGCGGCGTCATCGCCGACCTGGCGGGACTCGAGCTGGCCGTGGCGCTGACGGTGCTGCTGATCGCAAGCGCCGACATCACGCTGGCGGCGTTCACCGCCCTCGCCTGTGCCGCCTGGCTGGTGCGGCCCGACCGCAGGCTGCCCTTCCGGCGCTCGCCGGCATCCACGCATCCGTAGGGCCGGAGGTCGCGCCTCAGGCGACCGGCGTCGCCGCGCGCAGCTCTGCGGCGGCCAGGCGCACCGACTGCTGCCAGTCGCCGCGGCGTTCACGCCAGGCGTAGATCACCGAGCGGGCCGCCACCACCAGGCCGCCGGCCGGATGATCCCTGAACGCCGCTGCGAGATCGCCCGCGCGGCCGCCCTGCGCGCCCACCCCTGGCAGCAGCAAGATCTGATGGGGCATCAGCTCGCGTGCCCGCTCGACGGCTTCCGGGCTGGTCGCGCCGATCACCGCGCCGACGCTGGAGAGCCCCGACTCGCCGACCAGCGCGGAGCCCCAGCCGGCCACCAGCTCGGCCGTGCGCTCCCACACCAGCCGCCCATCGGCCAGCCGCTGCTCCTGCAGGTCGGCGGCCCCCGGGTTGGACGTCCGCACCAGCACGAACAGCCCGGAGCCGGCTCCGCAGGCGAGCAGGAACGGTTCCAGCGAGTCGCCGCCCATGTACGGGTTCACGGTCATCGCGTCGGCCACCGGCGGACCGCCGTCGCGGGGCGCCAGCCAGGCCTCGGCGTAGGCCTGAGAGGTGGAGCCGATGTCGCCGCGCTTGGCGTCTGCGATCACGATCAGATCGTGCTCGGACGCGAAGGCGCAGATCCGATCGAGCGCGGATAGCCCGTGGCCGCCCAGCGCCTCGAAGAAGGCCACCTGCGGCTTCACCGCCACGGCCTCCTCGGCCACCGACTCGATCAGTGCCGTGCAGAAGCGCTCGTAGGCTCGCGCTCGCCCGGCGGGTCCCGCCTTGAGCCCCGTTACCAGCTCCGGCGGCAACAGATCGATTCGGGGATCGAGGCCGACGCAGAGGCTGGTGCCTTTGCGGACAACGGCGGCTGCCAGGCGGTCGGCGAAGTTCATCGACGTAAGGGTACCCGGCCCCGGCGGGCGGCGATGTGCGTGGCGGCCGAAGCAACCGCATCCGCGTCCAGCGGCACCGCCACGACGCTGCGGCCGGGCCGTGCGAAGGCGGCCGAGATCAGATGCGCGACGTCGGCCTGGTCAGGTCGTAGCGGTGCCGGCCTGGCAGTCAACGCCGCCCGCAGCGGGGTGATCAGCGGCGCGCACTCCAGCGCAGCATCGCCGGCGCGCGGCAGACGCCGCCGGGCCACCACGCGACCGCCGGCGCACGCAAACGCCTGCACGAAGCGGTCGTCCATGTCTGCCGCCAGCAGCACCCCGCTGCGGGCGGCCGCGGCGCGCAGCCGGCCCAGCGCGGTTCGCACGTGCTCGAGCGCCTCCAGCTGGTCGCGCAGCTGGGCCGCCTCCTCGAAGCGCTGATCCGCTCCCAGCGTCGCCATCCGCATCCGCAGGCCGGACACCGCCGTGCCACCGTCCTCTCCGCGCAGCCAGCCGGCGGCGGCCGCCACCGACCGGGCGTACTCCCCCACCGCGGCGCCGCCGCGGCACGGTGCCCCGCACCGGCCCAGCAGCCCGGCCAGGCAGCTGCCGTCGTCCTCCGGCAGGGCAGGCCGGCAGCTGCGGAGCCGGAACGACGAGCGGATCGCCGCCGCCGCGGCCTGCGCCTCGCCGCGGCTTCGCAGCGGGCCGGCGCTGATGGCACCCGGCCGCGGCTCGGACGTGACGGATACCCGCGGCACCCGCTCATCGGTGGTCAGGGTCAGGTAGCAGCTGCGCTCGGGGTTGACCGAGCGGCGGTTCGCTTCCGGCCGCAGCCGCAGGATCAGCTCCAGCTCGAGCAACGACGCCTCCAGCTCACTGCCCAGCGGCCGCGTCTCGATGCGGGCGGTCGCCTCCAGGGCGTGCTCCACGGCCCGCCGCTGTCCGGAGCCCGCGAAATACGAGCGCACACGCGCGCGCAGGTCGGTGGCCTTGCCGACGTACAGCACCCGGTCGTGCGCGTCGTGGAACAGGTAGACGCCGGGCCCGGCGGGAACGTCGCGGGCCAGCTCACGGCGCAGCCGCACGCGACGGCGCTGGGGAGCGGCGAAGGCGACGGCCTCGGCGACGGTGCGAACGCCGTGCTCCTGGGCCATGCCCAGCAGGTGCACCAGCACCTCGGCGGTGGCCTGCGCGTCGGCCAGCGCGCGGTGGCAAGGGCGAACGGTGGTGTCGAACCGCTCCGCCAGCGTGCCCAGGTTCATGCGCGGCAGGCGCCCCTCCAGGAGCCGCCGCGCCAGCGCCACCGTGTCGATCACGGGCGCGGCCAGCCGGCGGCCCTCGAGCCGCGACAGCTCAGCGTCGACGAAGCCGACGTCGAAGCGGGCGTTGTGGGCGACCAGCACGGCCCCCTCGGCGAATTCGAGGAACTGCGGCAGCGACCTCGCGATCCGGGGAGCCCCGCGCAGGTCGCGCGTCTGGATCCCGGTGATGCGGGTGATGGTGGACGGCACCGGCACGCCCGGGTCGACCAGTCGCTCGAACTCGCCGACCTGATCGAACCCCTGCAGGCGCACGGCGCCGATCTCGACGATCCGGGACACGCCCGGCCGGGTGCCCGTGGTCTCGAGGTCGAACACCACGAACGGCGCTCGCTCGAGCGCCAGGTCGTACAGCGTGGCCACCTCCTCCCACTCGGCCAGCGCCACCTCGGTGGGAGACCGCCAGACCAGGCGGTGGTCGCTCCGCACCACCTCGTCGACCAGCTGACGGACCAGGGCCGAGGGCGGCGCACCTCGCAGCGCGAACAGGCTGGAGGCGGCCTCGGCCATGCCCAGGGGCGCGCGACGGTCGGCCAGTCGGGCCACCAGCCGGTCGGCCCCGTCGAGCGAGAGCTGGGCTGCGGGCGCAGTCATGCGAACATATGTTCGCATACGGGACGGACGTGCGTTGGAACGCTGCTTAACGCACCACGCCCGCCGCGCCTCTACGGGGCGGCGGGCGTGCGCGAGAGACCTCCGGAGGCCGGAGTTACGACTTGACGGCGGCCTTCAGCTGGCTGCCCGCCGAGAACTTCGGCACCTTGCTGGCCGGGATCATCACTTTCTGGCCAGGGTTACGCGGGTTGACACCGGTGCGGGCCTTGCGGTTCTGCACCGTGAACTTTCCGAAACCGGTGAAGACAACGTCGTCACCCTTGGAAAGCGCGTCCTTGACGGACTCGAGCACGGCGTCGACCGCAGCACCGGCGTCCTTCTTGGACAGGTTCGATCTGGTCGCAACCGCGTCGATGAAATCGCTCTTCGTCACCCTTATTCCTCCTGGTCGTTTCGTGGGCCGGAATGGGTCAATCAAGCTACCCTAGCACGGTCGTCGGACGTCAACAATCCGCTTCAGCAAAGGGATTTCACGCATTCGCAGAGGCGGCGCCGACACCGAGCTGAGAACTGGTATAGAGCGCTTTGAAGGGGATGCCCGCTGCGGCGATGGCCTCGGGCCCGCCCTCCTCGCGGTCGATCACGCAAATTGCAGCGGAAACGTGCAGATCCGCCCCGCGCAGCGCCTCCACCGCGGACAGCAGCGCGCCGCCCGACGTGACCACGTCCTCGACCACGCAGACGCGCATTCCGGGCTCGAACACACCCTCCAGCCGATTGCCGGTGCCGTACTCCTTCGCCGCCTTTCGCACGATCACGAACGGCAGCCCGGTCTCGATCGACGTGACCGCCGCCAGCGGCACGGCGCCCAACTCGGGGCCGGCCAGCAGCTCGGGCGGCTCGCCGTCAAGCCTGGCAACGAGGGCGGCCAACTCGCGGCCGAGGCCGGCCAGCAACTGCGGATCGGTCTCGAACCGGTACTTGTCAAGGTAGTAGCGGCTGCGGCGCCCGGACCGGAGCAGGAAATCGCCCTCCAGGTACGACCGCTCGAGCAGCCTCGCCGCCAGCTGGTCGCGGTTCACGCGCCCTCGCGGGCAGCTGCCAGCACCAGGTCGGCGTGCGGCATCAGCCGGTCGGCGTCCGGCGATCCCGCCGCCAGAGACACCATCGAGCCGTCGTCGAAGTAGATGTCGAGCCGGGTGCGGTTGCGCACCGAGCGGCGCCGGTAGAGCACCGTGCCCAGGAACGATCCGGCGCCGATCACAACCGGGATCACGAGCTTACGCCGAGCCATCGGTCCGCTCCCGCTCCTCGTCGGCGGCCTGGCCGTCTCCCTCGGCGATCTGACGCAGCAGCGTCTTCAGGTCGTAGAAGACCAACCCCACAGTGGGGTCGGCGCCGGTGGTCGCCACGGCTGTGCGGTGGTCGTCCACCACCAGGAACACGCTGCCCTCGGGCGTGGCCGCCTGCAGCTGCGCCAGCGCCTCGCGGCCCAGGTCGCGGCGCACCTGGTCGGCGCCCTCGGCCAGATCGCGGGCGGCCGCGGCGATGCGGCTGGCAGCCTCGTCCTGCACGCTGGAGGCAACCAGCGAGCCGTCGCGGGCGATCACCACGACCGTCTCGATCTGTGTCGAGAGCTCACGCAACTCGGCGATAGCGGCGGTCGCATCCACGATTCCACGCTAGCACAGGTGATCCCTGCCGATATTCTCATCACGATGGCCAATGAAACCGCCCCGACGTGGATGCGCCCATATCGCAACGTCGCCAGCCAGACCGGCTCCATACTGGGCAAGTACCTGGCCGACCGCGGCCCGCACCTGGCGGCCATGGTCGCCTACTACGCGCTGCTGTCGCTGTTCCCATTCATCTTCCTGGTGCTGTCCGCGATCGGCCTGCTGGGCCACGTCTCGCAGTCGAGCTACCTGATCCGCGAGATGGAACGGATCCTGCCCAGCGAGTCGGTCGCCGACCTGGTGCGCCTGACGCGCTCGGTGCAGTCGAACGCCGGCAAGTTCTTCGTGATCGGCCTGGTCGGGATGCTGTGGAGCGCGCTCGGCTTCTACTCGGCGCTGGAGTCGGCCCTGAACATCGTGTTTCGGGTCGGCAACCGCGGGTTCGTGGCCGGCAAGTGGATCAGCTTCGTGCTGGTGCTCAGCTCGCTGACCGTGCTCTTCACATCGCTGTTTGTTGCCACGCTGGCAAACGGCTGGCTGCACCGGCACGAGCCCGGCGAGCTGAGCTCCAGCTTCGTGCCCTATCTGATCTCGCTGGCCTTCTCCAGCGCCGGCTCGTTCCTGTTTCTGATGGTGGTCTACCGCGTCCTCACCAACGTCGACCTGCACCGTGGCGACGTGTGGCCGGGCGCGCTGTTCGGGACGGTGCTGTTCCAGATCTCGTTCCAGGCGGTGCCGCTGTACCTGCAGCGGGCCGACCTGCTGTTCGCCATGCGCGCCTTTGGCGGCCTGGTTCTGCTGCTGGTGTGGCTGTACCTGATGGCAAACGTGATCGTGCTCGGCGCCGAGATCAACTGGCGGCACTGGTCGCGCCACCAGCCTCCCCAGGACGACACCATGACCGGCCTGGCCTAGCCAATCTGGGCTAGGCCCTGTCCAGCCACATCTGTGAGTGCGCCAGCCAGCGTGCCGTGGTGGCGTCGTCGTGATGCACGGCCGACCAGCTGCTCAGCCGCAGCGACATGTGCGCGAGGTAGGCGCGCAGGGTGGCGGCATCGCGCCGATCGCGGAGCAGCCGCCACAGCCGGAGTTGCTCGTCGTCACCGAGGCCGCCCTCGGCGCTGCAGTAGAGCAGCGTAACCAGGTCGAAGCAGGGGTCGCCGACCCGCGCGCCCTCGCAGTCGACGATGCCGGTGATGCGATCGCCCTCGGCCAGCACGTTCAGGTGGTGGAAGTCGAAGTGCGCGATGCCGGCGACCGGCAGGGCGACGGGATCGGTGGCCTCCCCGATCGCGATCACGCGGTCGAGCAGGGCCGCGCCGGCCGGCGAGTGCCGCCGCAGCGGAGTGTGCAGGCAGTAGCCGTCGGCGCCGGTGACAAGCGTCCGGCACAGGAAGGTGCCCCACCCGCCACCGTCGCTCCGCTGCTCCTGCTGCAGCCGGTTCAGCTCGACCAGCTGCTCGACGTGGACCGGCAGCAGCGGCACCGGCGGGCGGCCCGGCAGCAGCTCCTGGAGCACGAACAGCAGCGACTCCGCGCTCGCCGTCAGCAGGTGGTGCGGCGCCGGGTAGCCGCGGCCGCGCAGCCGCTCCACGAGCGGCACGACCCGCTCGATGTGATCCAGCGAGTCCGACTCGCCGCCCGCCATCTGCCACCACTTCAAGAGCGAGCGGTTGCCCGCGGGATCGGCCACCACCGTCGCATGGCTGGCCTCGCCGTCCGGCATCGCCGCCACCACCCGCAGGCCGCAGCCGTGCGCGCGGTTGAGCGCGGCCAGCGCCTGCTCCGTGGTGGGCGCCGCGACTACCGCCCGGGCTCCTGCAGCTCCGCCGCCAGTTGCTCGCGGAGCGCCGCGGCGGCGCGCGCTCGGTGGGAGATGGCGTCCTTCTCCGCGGCCTCCATTTCCCCCACCGTGCGCGACTCGCCCTCCGGCACGAAGGCCGGGTCGTAGCCGAACCCGCCGCTGCCGCGAGGCCGCTCGGCCATGCTGCCGCGCAGCTCGCCACGCGCATGCAGCTCCTGGCCTGTCGGGGAGATCGCCACCAGCTCGGCCACGTAGGCCACGGAGCGGTCGTCCCGGCCGGCCAGCGCCGCCAGCAGCGCGTTCAGGTTCTCGGCGTCGGTCGCGTGCTCGCCGGCGAAGCGGGCCGACCGCACGCCCGGCCGGCCGTCCAGCGCCGCGGCCGCGATCCCGGAGTCGTCGGCCAGTACCCAGGCCGAGCCGCCGATCGCGGCGTGCACGTGGCGTGCCTTCAGCTCCGCGTTGTCACGAAAGGTGACACCAGTCTCCTCGGGCAGGTCGCCTGCGTAGGGCTCGACCTCGAAGCCGGGAAGCAGCCGCTCGAACTCCCGCACCTTGTGCGGGTTATGCGACGCCAGCACGAGCTTCATGGAGCACCCGCGTCTGCAGTGCAGAGATCTCCTCGATCCCGGCGGCGGCCAGGCTCAGCAGCTCATCCAGCGAGGCGCGACCGAAGGGGGTGCGCTCGGCCGTCGCCTGCACCTCGATCATCTGGCCGCTGCCCGAGATGACAACGTTCATGTCGACCTCCGCGCGCGAGTCCTCGGCGTAGGCCAGATCGAGCATCGAACTGCCGTCGACGATCCCGACCGAGACGGCCGCCACCGAGTCGGACATCGGTAGCTCGCGCAGCTTTCCGGCATCGACCAGGCCCGACAGCGCCAGATGCAGCGCCGCGTAGCCGCCGCAGATGGCCGCGCAGCGGGTGCCGCCGTCGGCCTGCAGCACGTCGCAGTCGATCCAGATGGTGCGCTCGCCGAGTGCCTTGAAGTCGACCACCGAACGCAGCGAGCGGCCGATCAGGCGCTGGATCTCGACCGTGCGGCCGTCCAGCTTGCCGCGGCTGGCGTCGCGAGGCTTTCGGTCGGATGTCGAGCCCGGCAGCATCCCGTACTCGGAGGTGACCCAGCCGGTGCCGCGTCCGCGCATCCACCCCGGCACCGACTCCTCGATCATGGCCGTGCAGACCAGCCGGGTCTTCCCGATCGAGAACAGCACCGACCCGTGCGCGCTGTCGATGAACCCCGGCTCGATCGCGAGCGGGCGCAGCTGGTCGAGCTCGCGGCCGTCGGCGCGCTTCACGCGGCGATCTCCAGTCGCGCGGGGTCGACCCGCTCGACCTCGGTCAGCGGCAGCTGCAGAAAGCGACCGGCGACGGCCTGGAAGGCCTGCTCGTCGCCCGTGCACAGAAAGCGGTAGCTGCCCTCGCGGTCGTGCAGGTTGGCGACGCCGCGTCGCTCGAGGGTGGCCGCGACCTCGCGTGCGATCTCCTCGGCGGAGGTGATCAGCGTGACGTCGCGGCCGAAGATGCGCTGCAGCATGGGTCGGATCAGCGGGTAGTGCGTGCAGCCCAGGATCACGGTGTCCACCTCCGCCTGCTTCAGCGGCTCGGCGTACCGCTTGGCGGCATCGTGCAGGCCGTGCCCGTTGACGTCGCCGCTCTGGATCAGCGGCACCAGCTCCGGGCAGGCCACCTGTGCCACCTCGACGCCGGCGTCGAGCACACCGATCGCCGCCGGATAACGGCCGCTCGCAACCGTCGCCTCGGTCGCCATCACGCCCACCCGGCGGGCGCGGGTGGCCTGGACGGCGGCGTGCGCCTCGGGTGTGATCACGCCGATCAGCGGCACCGTGAACTCGCGCTGCAGATCGGGCAGGGCGGCGGCCGTGGCCGAGTTGCAGGCAACCACCAGCAGCTTCACGTCCCGCTCGATCAGGTGCTGGGCGACCTCGTGGGCGAACCGGCGGATGGTCGCGGCCGGCTTGGTGCCATACGGGAACCGCTCTGGTGCCGAGTCGCCGAAGTAGATGAAGTCCTCGTGGGGCAGCGTGACCAGGCATTCGTGCAGCACCGTCAGGCCGCCGACGCCGGAGTCGAAGACGCCGATCGGGCGGGTATCCATGGGGCGCAGTCTAGGGGCCAAGATGGACGATCGGTATCTTCGTGATGTCCAAGGCGCAAGGCATGGCCTTGCGCCGGTCGGGAGTGATCTGCGATCACGCAGATCACGACCGGGCGAGAACCGAGTCTCGCAGGTGCAAGTCGGAACGACTTGCACCGGTCATGAGCGATCTGCGATCACGCAGATCGCGAATGGCAGGGAGCGTCAATATCGGGAATATTGACGCGACCGAAGACACAGCGAGAGGACGGTTCGCAGCCGTAGCCACCTCGACCATCGATTAACTCAGGCCGATCGCAGCGGCCAGGCGCGCGAGGGATACCGATCGTTCCATCTCAGATCACGGGATCCGGATCAGCGCCTGGAAGTCGGAGCGGCCGAGGATGCGGTGCGTCCGCTTCGACCGCAGCAGGATCGTCGTCTGCTCACGGCCGGAGAGAAGCGTGCCGTCCCCCATCACGAACCACAGCGGCGAGCTGACGGTGACGTGCGTGAAGGCCGCGGGGAAGGCGACCCGGTCGGTGGTCGTCTTCAGGCCGAACGGGCAGGTCTTGTTCGTGGCACAGAACTGTCGCACCTCGTGCACCGCGATCACCATCGAGCCGGTCCCGGGCAGGCTGGCGCTGACGTGCACCGATCCCAGCGTGATGCGGTTGGGGGTGGCGGTGACGGTCTGGTGCCAGCGCACCACGGCGCCGTTCGACGCCTTGAAGCCGCCGCGGATCAAATAGCGGCCGCGGCCGCTGAGGCGACGCCGGGGCGCGGCCTGGACGGACACGTCGAGCGCCGTCGTGACCGCGTGCGCGGTCCACGCCGGCTTCATCGAGAGCTTGCGGGGCACCCGCAGCCACAGCGTTCCGGCCGCGTAGTCGAGCGCGAACACGCCATCGGCGTGGATGCGCGGCCACTGGCTGAACGTGAGCGTGCC
>DATNEO010000072.1:0-2011 GCA_035553035.1 Gaiellales bacterium
TGGCACGGCCGAGCTGGCGGTTGCCGTGGCGGACATCATCCGCGACGAGCACGACCCGTCGCACGCCGTGGTCGGGCTCAAGAACCACGGCATCACGGTCACCGGCACCAGCCTCGAGGACATCTTCGAGCGCATCGAGCCCGTGATCGAGGTGCAGGTTCCGATGATCGCCTGACCCGGCGGCAAGGAGCGCCGCCGCGCATGTCAAACCGAACGCAGCGGCCAGGCTCGCGAAAGGTACCGATCAACCATCTCAGTGCCGGTGGTAGCCGTCGCTCTTGAACCAGCCGATGGTGTCGGCCAGCGTCTCGTCCAGCGGCCGGGTGCCGTATCCGAGCTCGGTGCGCGCCTTCTGCGACGTGTAGAACCACCAGTACGCGCTGGAGCGCAGCTCGTTGTCGTCGAGCGGCACCAGCGGCAGCCGCAGTGCCCGCGACACACGCAGGAACGGGGCGAGCGCGCCCACCGGCAGCTTGTAGGTCGCCCGGCGGCGGCCGGAGACGGCGCCGACGCGCTCGAAGAACTGGGGGTAGGGGAGGTTGCCCTCGTCGTTGGAGAGGATGTACCGCTCGCCGGATGCGCCCCGCTGCTCTGCCAGCAGCATGCCGGCCACCACGTCGCGCACGTCCACGTAGGACAGGCCGCCGCGCACGGTGAACCGCAGCACGCCGCGCAGGTACTCCTCGATAGGCCACGACGAGACGCGGTGCACGTCGCCCGGCCCGATCAGGAACCCCGGGTTGACGACCACGACGTCGAGGCCGCCGGCAGCGGCCCGCAGCGCGTGCTGCTCGCCCAGCGCCTTGGTGCGCGCGTAGCGGAAGTCGGGGCGGCCGTCGTCCCCGTCCAGCAGCCAATGGGCCTCGCTGCGGGGGTGCTCGGGCGTCGACGCGGGGCCCATCGCGCCCACGCTGGACGCGAACACGACGCGCTCGACGCCGGCCGTTGCCGCCGCGTCCAAGAAATTCTTGGCGCCCCCCACGTTGACCTGCTCCAGGCGCAGGTCGTCGGAGGCGCGGTGCCCGACCACGCCGGCCAGGTGGAACACGTGGCTGACACCTTCCAGCGCCGGCGCCAGCGTCTCGGGGTGGGTGACGTCGCCCAGCACCGTCATGGCGCCGGTGCCGGACAGCCGCTGCTCGGAGTCCCACGTGCGCACCATCGCGCGCACGTCGCGGCCCTGGGCGCGCAGCTGCCGCACCATCTCCACGCCGATGTAGCCGGCGGCACCGGTGACGAGGGTCAGCATCCCGGAAAGCCTACCGGCGGGATAGGTTTCCCGGATGGGTGAACGCCGCACGGTGGTGGCGCTGGGCCTGATCGTCGGTCTGGTGCTGGCCGACTCGTCGGTCGTGATCCTGGCGCTGCCCGACATCCTCGACCATTTCAACGTCTCGATCGACCACGTGGCGTGGGTGCTGACGCTCTTCAACCTGGTGCTGGCCGTGGTCGCGGTGCCGGCCGCCTACCTGTCGCGTCGGTTCGCGCCGGGCGTCGTCTGCTCGGCCGGCCTGCTGCTGTTCGCGGCGGCCTCGCTGGGCTGCGCGCTTGCCCCCGACTTCACCTGGCTGCTGGTCTCGCGCGCCGGCCAGGCCGTTGGCGGCGCCGCCGCTGTGTGCGCGGCGCTGGAGCTGCTCTCGACGGTCGCCGGCTCGGAGACGCGCGCGGTGGGCGTGTGGGCGGCGGCCGGCGGGCTCGGTGCGGCGGCCGGACCGGCCGTGGGCGGGGTGCTGACCGACGCGATCAGCTGGCAGGCGATCTTTTTCGTGCAGGTGCCACTGGCGCTGGCGGCGCTGGCGCTGATCCCGCATCGCGCCACGCGGCCGGCCCCGGCGACGGCACCCGCCGGCCGCCCCGCGCTGGCGGCGAACGTGTCGCTGGCGCTGCTTTCGGCGGCGCTGACGGCGGCGCTGTTCCTGGTGGTGCTGCTGCTGATCAACGGCTGGGGCCACACGCCGCTGGCCGCCGCGGCGGTGGTGACGGTGATGCCGCTGGCGGCGTTTGCCACCTA
>DATNEO010000073.1:0-9182 GCA_035553035.1 Gaiellales bacterium
TGGTCCGATGTGAATGACGCCGCCGGCCGGCACGGGCTGGCCGTCACCGGCGGCCTCATTTCCACCACCGGGGTCGGCGGCTATACGCTGGGCGGCGGGCTGGGCTGGCTGATGTCGACGCAGGGTCTGTCGTGCGACAACCTGATCGGCGCCCAGCTGGTGACCGCGGCGGGTGAGGTGCTGGACGTCACCGACGAGACACATCCCGATCTGATGTGGGCGCTGCGGGGCGGCGGCGGCAACTTCGGCGTGGCCACCGTGCTGCGCTATCGCCTGCGCCACCAGCCGATGGTGGTGGGCGGCCTCATTGCCCACCCCATCGACGCCGCGCGCGACCTGCTGCGGTTCTATCGCGACGCTGTGGACAGCTGCCCGGACGAGCTGTCGGCGTTCGCCGGTCTGGTGCACGCCCCGGACGGATCGGGGATGAAGCTGGCGGCGATGCTCGTCTTCCACACCGACCCTGATCGGGCCGACGCCGAGCTGGCGCCGTTCCTCGCCTTCGGCTCGCCGGTCGTGACACAGGTGCAGCCGATGCCGTATCCGGTGATGAACTCGCTGCTGGACGAGGGCTACCCCAAGGGCGCGCTCAACTACTGGCTCTCGAGCTTCACCACGGGCATGTCCGACGCGCTGATCGACACCGTCATCCAGCGTTTCGAGACGGTGCCCTCGCCGATGTCGGCGATCCTGTTCGAGCACTTCCACGGCCAGGTGACGCGGATCGACCCGACCGCGACCGCCGTGCCGCACCGCTCGAAGGGGTGGAACCTGCTGCTGCCGTCCGAGTGGATCGACCCGGCCGACACCGTCAAGAACGTCGCCTGGACGAAGGAGACGTACGCGGCTGTGAGCGAGCACCTGGCCGCCGGGCGGTGGCTGAACTACCTGGGCGACGACCAGGAGGGCGAGGCGATCAGGGCCGCCTACGGGCCGAACTACGACCGGCTGCTCGCCGTCAAGCGGCAGTACGACCCGGGCAACGTGTTCCACCTGAACCACAACGTCGTGCCGTGAGCTGAAACGCCGTCCGGTGGGCCCGCCGTCTACGATCCGGCGATGGCAGGCCCGCCGGCGGGACATGCGCAGACGGCACGCGAGGCGGCGATCGCGCGTGCCGAGCTCCGGTTCGAGAGCTACCTGACGGCCGAGGGCGAAGCGGTCTGCCTCGCGTCGCTGCCGCTGGTGGTCGAGCAGGTCGCCGCGGATCAGGCCGGCGGGGACGCCTCGCTGCGCGCTGAGATCACCGCCCGGCTGCGCCGTCGCGCCGGGCTGCACACGGTCTGATCGGACCTGGGCCTACGACCTCGGTCGTAGCCACACATGCCGCAAGATGCTCCTTGAGACTGTTTCGCGACGGCGCCGGCGTCCCTACCATCAAGGCAGATGATTGACGTTCAGGGATTGTCCAAGCGATACGGCGACCGACTCGCCGTCGATGACCTCACATTCACTGTGAAGCCGGGCATCGTGACCGGCTTCCTGGGGCCGAACGGCGCCGGCAAGTCGACGACGATGCGCCTGATGCTGGGACTGGACCGGCCATCAGCGGGGCGTGCGACGGTCAACGGCCGCGCCTACCGCGACTTCGAGGCGCCGCTGCACGAGGTGGGCGCGCTGCTCGAGGCGCGAGCGATCCACACCGGCCGCAGCGCCTACAACCACCTGCTGGCGCAGGCCCAGACCCACGCCATCGGCCGCGATCGCGTCGACGAGGTGATCCGGCTGGTGGGCCTCGAATCCGTCGCCCGCAAGCGGGTCGGCGGGTTCTCGCTGGGGATGGGCCAGCGGCTCGGCATCGCCGCTGCCCTGCTGGGCGATCCGGCCACGCTGATCCTGGACGAGCCGTCCAACGGCCTCGATCCTGAGGGCATCCGCTGGATCCGCAACCTGCTGAAGCAGCTGGCCGCCGAGGGGCGCACGGTGTTCGTGTCCTCGCACCTGATGAGCGAGATCGCGCTCACGGCCGAGCGGCTGGTCGTGATCGGCCGTGGCCGGCTGATCGCCGACACCTCGGTTGAAGACTTCGTGCGCAGCGCCTCCGGCGACGCCGCCGTACGCGTGCGCAGCGCCGATCAGGGCCGGCTGGCCGAGCTGCTGGCGGCGCAGGGCGCGCACGTCGAGGACGACGGCGACGCGCTGTCGGTGAGCGGCACGACCAGCGAGGAGATCGGCCGGCTGGCGCTCGAGGGCGGCATCGCCCTCTCCGAGCTGGTCGTCCAGGAGGTCTCGCTGGAGGACGCCTTCATGCGCATCACGCGAGACTCGCTCGAATTCCGCGGCGACCAGGGCGGGCACGTCGATGAGCCGGTGGGAGCATCCGCATGAGTACCGCCGTCGGTACGCCTCAGGATCGTCCCCGCATCGCGCTCGGCAGGGTCACGCAGCTGCACGTGATCAGGTCGGAGTGGACGAAGCTGTGGTCGCTGCGATCGACCCGCTGGTCGCTGCTGGTCGCGGTGATCGGCATGGCCGGGCTCGGCATCGTCATCGCCGCCGTGCAGATGGCCCACTGGAACTCGATGAGCCCCAACGACCGCCGCACCTTCAACCCCGTCGACGTCAGCACCGCCGGCTTCCACTTCGCCCAGCTTGCGTTGGGCGTGCTCGGGGTGCTGGTGATCAGCGGCGAGTACTCGACCGGCATGATCCGATCCAGCTTCGCGGCCGTGCCCAAGCGCCTGCCGGTGCTGTGGGCGAAGCTGCTCACGTTCGGTACGACGGCGCTGTTGCTGATGCTGCCGTCGGCGCTGCTCGCGTTCTTCGTCGCCCAGGCGATCCTGCGGCAGCACCACGTGCAGACCACCTTCGGCTCGCCCCACGTCGCCCGTGCCGTGATCGGTTCGGCGCTGTTCCTCACCGTCGTGGGACTGCTGGGCGTCGCCATCGGCGCGCTCGTGCGCAACACCGCGGGCGGCATCGCCACCCTGGCCGGCGTGCTGTTCGTGCTGCCCGGGATCGCGGCGATCCTGCCCAACAGCTGGGGCGACACGATCAACCCGTACCTGCCGAACAGCGCGGGCGAGGCGATCACAGCGATCCACTCCGACCCGCACACGCTCTCCGCCTGGAATGGCTTCGCGCTGTTCTGCGCGTACACGGCCGTCGCAACGATCGTGGCGGCGGTGCTGCTCGTGCGACGCGACGCCTGACGCGGCCTAGGATGGGTGCCGTGGCCAGGGCTCGCACCGCATCCGGAGGCGACGACCAGGCGCGAGCGGTGATCGACTGGCTGCAGCGCTTCGGTCGCTACCACCCGATCCTGACCGACACCGCGATCGCCGCCGGCGTCGCGCTGATCGGCGTTCCCAGCCTGCGCCACCACCAGCAGTGGGGTATCGCGCTGACGGTGGCGCTATGCCTGCCGCTGGTGCTGCGGCGCCGCTACCCGCGAGCGGTGTTCGGAACGATCACGCTGGTGCTGCTGGTGCAGTGGCTGATCGATGCCCAGCTGGGCGCGGATCTGGCGCTGCTGGTCTCGCTGTACACCGTCGCGGCGGTCTCGTCGCGCCGGTGGACGGCGGCGGCGGTGGGCGTGGCCGAGGTCGGGGCGGTGCTGGCGACGCTGCGCTGGGGCGACCCGGTGCTCCCGTTCTTCGTCGGCCTCTCGGCGCTGGTGATCGCGTCGGCCCTGCTCGGCATCAGCGTCCAGAACCGTCGGGCGCTGCTGGCATCCCTGCACGAACGGGCTGCGCGGCTCGAGTTCGAGCGCGACCAGCAGGGCCGTGTCGCGGCCGCCGCCGAGCGCGCCCGGATCGCGCGGGAGATGCACGACATCGTCGCCCACAACCTGGCGGTGGTGATCGCGCTCGCCGACGGGGCGGTGTTCGCCGCCCGCGAGTCCCCGGAGCAGGCCACCGCGGCCATGGAGAAGGTGTCCCGCACCGGCCGGGAGGCGCTGGCCGAGATGCGGCGCCTGCTGGGGGTGCTGAACGACGAGAGCCCGAGCTCCCGGGTACCGCAGCCCGGCATCCCCGAACTCGAGCAGCTGGTGGCACAGGTGCGCACGACCGGCGTGCCGATCGATCTCGAGGTGGAGGGCGATCCCGCCGGCCTGCCTGCGGGCGTCCAGCTGGCCACCTACCGGATCGTGCAGGAGGCGCTCACCAACACGCTCAAGCACGCCGGGCCGGACGCGGCCGCCGACGTACGTGTGCTGTGCGTGAACGGCACCGTGGAGGTCGACGTTCACGACGACGGCAGCGGCGGCCCCGCCGGGCTGGGTGGACGCGGCCTGGACGGGATGCGCCAGCGCGCCGCCGTGTTCGGCGGGACGGTCGACGCCGGCCCGGCCCAGGGCGGCGGCTGGCAGGTGAGGGCGCGCCTGACGGTCGAGCCGGTTCCGCGATGAGCTCGACCGTGCTGCTGGCCGACGACCAGCCGCTGCTGCGGATGGGGTTCCGGATGGTGCTCGAATCGCAGGACGACCTGTCGGTGGTGGGGGAGGCGGCGGACGGCCGGGAGGCGCTGGAGCTGACCCGGCGGCTGGCGCCGGACGTGGTGCTGATGGACGTGCGGATGCCTGGCATGGACGGCATCGAGGCGACCCGGCTGATCGTCGAGCAGGGGCTCAGCAGCCGGGTGCTGATCCTGACCACCTTCGACCTCGACGAGTACGCGCACGCGGCGCTGCGAGCCGGTGCCAGCGGCTTCCTGCTCAAGGATGCGCTGCCCAACGATCTGCTTTCCGGCATCCGGGCGGTCGCCAGCGGTGATGCCGTCGTCGCCCCCAGCGTGACCCGGCGGCTGCTCGACACCTACGCCCACCGGCTGGCGCCGGACGGCGAGGGCGAGCTCGATCCCGAGCCCTACCTCGACGCGCTGACGCCGCGCGAGCGGGAGGTGCTGACGCAGGTCGCCCAGGCGCTCTCCAACAGCGAGATCGCCGCCGCTCTGCACCTGACAGAGGCGACGGTCAAGACTCACGTCGGCAGGATCCTGGCCAAGCTCGGCATGCGCGACCGGGTGCAGCTGGTCGTCTTCGCCTACGACATCGGTCTGGTGCGGCCGTCGCCGCGGTGACTACGACCTTCGGCTGACGCCGAGCCCGTGAAGATCAGTCTCGCGGCCGTTTCGGTCGCGGGCGTCGGTCGGTAGCCTCGGTGGATTCTGGAAGGCGCGGTCGACATCAGGAACGCTCCGGCCCCGGTCGCCCGGCCGCCGGCCCGAGGTGGTCTCAGTCGCGTCCCCGAGATCACCGCCTACTTCTGGATCATCAAGGTGCTGACGACCGGCATGGGCGAGACGACGTCGGACTTCCTGGTGCACCGGCTGGGGCCGCCGCCGGCCGTCCTGATCGGGGCGGCCGCATTCAGCGCCGCGCTGTGGCTGCAGCTGCGCGCCGGGCGCTACTCGGCCTGGATCTACTGGCTGGCCGTCGCGATGGTGGGGGTGTTCGGCACGATGGCCGCGGATGTGCTGCACGTGGGCCTGGGGATTCCCTACGTCGTCTCGACCACGTTCTACGCGATCGTCCTGACAGCTGTGTTCCTGACCTGGCAGCGCAGCGAGCTGACGCTCTCGATCCACAGCATCCTCACCCGGCGACGCGAGCTCTTCTACTGGGCTGCGGTGCTGGCTACCTTCGCGCTGGGCACGGCCGCCGGTGACATGACCGCGCGCACGCTGGGGCTGGGCTACCTCGGCAGCGGCGCCATGTTTGCCGCGCTGATCGCCGTGCCCGCGGTGGCGTACTGGCGCTTCGGCATGAATGCGATCCTGGCGTTCTGGTTCGCCTACATCGTGACGCGGCCGCTGGGCGCGTCCTTTGCCGACTGGTTGGCGGTCCCGCACAGTCGCGGCGGGCTTGGTTTCGGCTACGGGCCGGTCAGCCTCGTGCTGGCCGCCCTGATCGTGGGCTTCGTCGCCTACCTGGCGAGCAGCCGCATCGACGTCGCCCAGGTCGCGACGGCCGGCGAGTAGCGCTACCCCGGGATCGTTTGATCCACGCGGTCGCGGACACGGCCGCTCTGGTCGATGAACTGGTAGCCGATCCGGTCGCCGGCGATGCCGATGCGCAGGTAGCCGTAGGCGATGAACGACACGATCGCGTCCGGGGTGGCGCGTGTGTACGCGGCGCTGCCGGCGCCCTCGCCGCCTGTCCCGACCGTGAACTGGAGCACCCCGTCCCGGACGTGCCGCTCGTAGCGGTGCAGGTGGCCGGCCAGGATCGCCGCCACGTGCCGCTGTCGCAGCAGCGGCATGATCGGGTTGTTCGCCGGGATCGGTCGGTGGGTCAGCACGAACCGCACCGGGCACGGGCCGTTGCACCGGCCCAGCGTCTTGCGTGCGTAGCCAAGCGCGGACGCATCGGCCTCGAGGCCCAGCACGACGACCTGCACCGGGCCGTACTGGACGCTGTAGTGGTGGCCGGGAAGGTGCAGCGCCGAGATCACGGCGGCCCCGTCGCGGTAGGCCAGGTCGTGCTCGCCCAGCGTGGCCACCGCCGGCGCCTCGGCCAGCAGCGCGTGCAGGGGCTGGAAGATGGCGCGGTCGAGGAAGGGCGGCGCCGCGAGCAGGTAGGCATTGTCGCCCGACGACAGGAACATCGCCGGGTGCTCGGCTGCCGCCAGCCGGGCGACGGCGTACTCGTGGGCGGTGCCGGATCCGTAGTCGCCGAAGGACACCAGCGTGATCGGCGTGGCGGTCGAGTACGGGGCGGTGCTGAAGGCGCCGGACGCCGCCGAGGCGCCGTCCAGGTTCGCCGTCCACACATACCGGGTGGCCGGAGTAAGGCCGGTGGCGCGTCCCCCGGGAGCGCTCGTGACGGCGCCGTCCGGCGCCCGCACGCTCAGACTGACGGGTGCTTCGCCCGATTTCAGCGTCCAGGCGAAGTCGGCCTCGGTGGTGGTGACGCGTGTAAGGAAGGGGCCGCGGGCAAAGATCCCTGAAGGCGGTAGCAGCAGGTACGTGGAGCCGTACCAGACCAGAGCGACCACCGCGATCAACAGCAGCGCCGTGGTGATCACCAGCGCGCCCACCACATGCCGTGGTCCCTCGGCGCCGGGCCGTTCCGGACGTGGGCCGCGGGCGTGGACGAGCGGGATCAGCTGCAGCGCGATGATGGCGATCGCGCCAAGCACCGGTCCCGCCGATCCGCCGAACGCCAGGAACGGGAACGGCGCCACGATCGTGAGCGCGGAGCAGACCCACTCGACCCGTCGCCGCGGCTGCACCAGATCGGCGCTGAGGCAGGCGATTGCCACGATCACGCCGATCAGCAGCGTCGGCACCGAGGCCACGTCGTGGACGATCGGGTCGGAGATGGCCGTGGACGCCGCCAGAGCAAGGGCGTCGACGATCAGGAGTAGCCGAAGGGCGCGCATTCCCTCAACGTAGCCTGCGCGGTCGCTGCCGACGTGCGACGGCGCCTCTGTCGTGCGAGGCCGCGTTGGCGGTATGGTCTTGGCGTGATCGCGTTTGTGACCGGTGGGGGTCGTGGGATCGGGGCGAACATCGCCCGCAGGCTCGCGGAGGACGGCTGGGAGCTCGTCATCGCCGCGCGCACGCCGGAACAGGTCGAGGCGGTCGCGGAGGAGATTGGCTGCCGCGGCGTTGCGCTTGACGTCTCCGATCGTGCGGCGGTCGAGCGCGCGGTTGCCGAGAACGGGCCGGTCGATCTGCTCGTCGCCAATGCGGGCGTCGCCCGCCGCGGCGGCGCGACGTGGGAGGTCGAGCCGCAGGACTGGTGGCGGACGTTCGAGGTCAACGTCCTGGGCGTGCACCTCTGTTGCCGGGCCGTGATTCCCCAGATGCTCGAGCGGGGCTCGGGCCGGATCGTGATCACCGGCAGCGGGGCTGCGTACCTGCCTCCGGGTGGCCCCTCCGAAACTGACTACCCGGCGAGCAAGGCGGCGGTCTGCCGCTACGGCGAGATGCTCGCCGCCGAGCTCGCCGGTCGCATTCCCGTGTTTTTCTTCAGCCCGGGGCTCGTCCGCACCGAGCTGACCTCCGGGGCGCCCGATGACGCGCCCTGGACGCCGCCGGAGCTTGCTCCGCGGCTGGTCGCAGCGCTCGCGACCGGGCGGTACGACGCGCTTGCGGGCCGCTACCTGCATGCGGAGCACGACGATCTCGACGACCTGCTCTCGCGCATCGACCAGGTGCGCGACCAGGACCTGAACGCCATCCGCCTCCGCCGCTAGATGATTGATTCCACGTCCCCGCGCGCCTGACCGTCCGTACTGCCGGCGGTGTGCGTGTGGCTGCGAGGCTGCGGTCGGGAACCGGCGCATCGCGGCGTCCTCGGTCGGGCCGATATTCCCGATATCGGCACCTCCCTCGATCCTTGCGCTGCTTGGTTACCGACCGCTCAGGACATCACGGCGACGTGGAATCAATCATCTAGCCGCCCGGCGCGACCAGGCCTGACTCGTAGGCGTAGATCACCGCCTGCACGCGGTCGCGCAGGCCGAGCTTCTGCAGGATGTGTGCAACGTGGGTCTTTGCGGTGGCCTCGCTAATCACGAGCTGCTCGCAGATCTCGGGGTTGGAGAGCCCGCGCACCAGCAGCGCCAGCACCTCCTGCTCGCGCGGCGTCAGCTCGGCCACGGCTGCCGGCGGCTCGATCTCGGTGGGCGGTCCCGGCTGGCGCGCGAACTCCTCGATCACGGCACGGGTGACGGCGGGAGCCAGCAGGGCATCGCCGCTCGCGACGACGCGAACGGCAGCCGCGATCTCCTCGGGCCGCGCGTCCTTCAGCATGAAGCCGCTCGCGCCGGCGCGAAGGGCGTCATAGACGTAGCCGTCCAGACCGAAGGTGGTCAGGATCATCACCCGGGTGCTGTGACCGGCCCGGATGATCCGGCGGGTGGCCTCGATGCCGTCCAGCACGGGCATGCGCACGTCCATCAACACCACCTCCGGGCGCAGCCGGGAAGCTTCCGCGACCGCCTCGGCGCCGTCACCGGCCTCTCCGACAACGGTCATGTCCGGTTCGCCGTCGAGGATCTTGCGCAGGCCGACGCGTACCAGCTCCTGGTCGTCGACGATCAGGAGCGTGGTCATGTCACCGGCAGGGTGACGTGCACGACGAACCCGCGGCCGGGCTCGCGTGCCGCGTCGAGCCTGCCACCGTAGAGGGCGACCCGCTCGCGCATGCCGGCCAGGCCGTGGCCGCCCGGGCGCGCCGCCGGCGACTCCCGGCCGTCGTCTGCCACCTCGATCTCGAGCGCCTCCGGCCG
>DATNEO010000074.1:0-7427 GCA_035553035.1 Gaiellales bacterium
AGCAGCGGCGGGGTGGGCTTGCGGTGGGCCTTGTACTCGGGATCCAGCTCGAGCCGCTTGGTTGGGCGCTCGTCCCAGGCCACGACCACGCAGGCGGGGCGGTAGTCGGCCAGCATCCGCATCAGCATGTTGGCCATGCCCAGCAGCGCGTTGGTGGGCTGGCCCTCGGCGGTCTGCAGCTCCTCGGGCAGGGCATGGAAGGCGCGGTAGGCGAGGCCGTTGCCGTCTACCAGGAAGACGTCGCAGGCCTTGGCGGGCGCGTCGTCGAGATCGAGATCAGACGGCTTGGTCTGCTTCGCGGTCGCCACAGGGCAAGCGTAGATGATCGAGGTGGTCGGCCGAGCCTCAAAGCTGCTCGGCCAGGAAACCGAGCACGATCCGGTCGAACTCACCCGGGCGCTCCATGCTGGGCACGTGGGCGGCGTCCGCGATGTGTTCGAGGAGGGCGCCGGGAATCTCACGGCTGAGGCGCTCGGCGATGCGGAGGATGTCGGGCTGGTCGTGGTCGCCGACCACGAGCAGGGTCGGCGCCGGCACCTCGTCGGCGTGGCCGCCTACGTCCTCGACCAGCTCCAGCTCCTGGGCCGCGTCGCCACCCTCCTGGGCGTGCTGGTATGCGCGGAGCTGCATGTCGTACACGAGGCGCCGAAGGTCGGCGTCCACCTCGTCGGGCTCGCGACCGACGCCGCCCACCCAGAAGCGGACGGTCAGGTCGGCGGCGGCGTCCAGCTCGCCGTCCATGAACAGGCGTACCTCCTCGCTGCCGTACGCCACAACCTCGTCCGACCAGCCGGCGTTCGGCAGCCCCGGGCCGACCAGCACCAGCGCTGTCACCAGCTGCGGCCGGGCCAGCGTCGCCTCGAGCGCGACGCGACCGCCCAGCGAGTTCCCGATCAGCACCGCCCGTTCGATCTCGAGCCGGTCGAGCAGGTCGAGCAGGTCCTGGGCGTGCTGGTAGGGCTCGGGCGGCAGCGGCGACTGCCCGAACCCGCGCATGTCGTAGCGCACCACCTGATAGTCCTCGGCGTACCGACGCCACTGCGGCGTCCACATGCGGCTGTCGGCGATGCCGGCGTGGATCAGCACGATCGTGTCGCCGGAGCCGGCGATCTCATGGTGAAGCTGCATCGCGGGCGAGACTAGCCGACACCGGCAGCGAGCGCGGGTGCACCACCCACGCCCCGCGCCACCGGCTGTTTGCCCGCCTCGGTACCCTCCTGTGGCGTCGGCGCAACACCCACGCCTGGCACCGGTGTTGCACGAATTCCGATAGGAAACGGCCCCTCGGCTACGAAATTCGTAGAATTCGGGGTGTTTTTCTACGAATATCGTAGTCTGGACCGCAACAGAGGTGCCAGGCGCGGGCGTTGCGCGACGGGGCATTTGCCCGACTCGGTACGCTGCCAATCCCGTGGCCCGCAACCCCTCAGCCAGCTACAGCCTGACGATGCGCCTGGAGATTCCCAGCGAGGCGGGATCGTTCGCGCTGGTGGCCGCCGCGGTGGCTGAGGCGCAGGGTGACATGGGCGCGATCGACCTGGTGCGCGTGTCCAAGGATCACACCGTCCGCGACATCACCGTCTCGGCCTCGGATAGCGAGCACGGGCAGCGCATCATCGACGAGGTGCGCGCCGTGCCCGGCGTGACGCTGGTGAACGTCAGCGACCGCACCTTCCTCATGCACCTGGGGGGCAAGATCGAGGTCAACAACAAGGTGCCGATCAAGACGCGCGACGATCTCTCGATGGCCTACACCCCCGGCGTGGCCCGCGTCTGCATGGCGATCGCCGCCGACGTCGACAAGGCGCGCACGCTCACCATCAAGCAGAACACCGTGGCCGTCGTCACCGACGGCACCGCCGTGCTCGGCCTCGGCGACATAGGCCCGGAGGCGGCGATGCCCGTGATGGAGGGCAAGGCCATGCTGTTCAAGGAGTTCGCCGGCATCGACGCCTGGCCGCTGGCCCTGAACACCAAGGACACCGACGAGATCATCGCCATCGTGAAGGCGATCGCGCCCGGCTTCGGCGGCATCAACCTCGAGGACATCGCCGCCCCGCGCTGCTTCGAGATCGAGGGCCGGCTGCGCCAGGAGCTCGACATCCCCGTCTTTCACGACGACCAGCACGGCACGGCCGTGGTGGTGCTGGCCGGCCTGCTCAACTCCGCGAAGCTCGTACAGAAGCGCATGGACGAGCTCAAGGTGGTGCTCGTGGGCGTCGGCGCCGCCGGGGTCGCCGTCAGCAAGCTGCTGCTCCGGGCCGGGGTCACCGACATCATCGGCTGCGACCGCGAGGGGTCGCTCTACACCGGCAAGAAGGGCCTCGTCGGCATCAAGAAGTGGTACGCCAAGCACACCAACCCGCGCTGCTTCGACGGCTCGGCGGAGGAGGCGCTGCGCGACGCCGACGTGTTCCTGGGGCTGTCCGGCCCCGGCGCCGTCAGCGCCGACGCAATCCGCACGATGGCCGGCGACGCGATCGTCTTCGCCATGGCCAATCCCGACCCGGAGGTGCCGCCCGAGGAGATCCAGGGCGACGTCCGCGTGATCGCGACCGGCCGCTCCGACTACCCCAACCAGATCAACAACGTGCTCTGCTTCCCCGGCATGTTCCGCGGTGCCCTCAACGCGCACGCCACCACCATCAACGAGGAGATGAACATGGCCGCCGCCCGCGCCATCGCCTCGGTGATCGGCGAGGACGAGCTGAGCGAGGAGTACGTGATCCCGAGCGTGTTCAACAAGGCCGTCGTCGAGCACGTGGCCGAGGCCGTCGCCGAGGCGGCGCTGGCCACCGGCGTCGCCCGTAAGGACGCCACCCATTCGCACGACGTGACCGAGATCTACCGCTAGCTGTCGGCGTTCTTCTCGAAGCGGTCGTGCCGCCAGGCCGGGCGCATGCCGGCCGACTCGTACAGCCGCGCCGCCCGCAGGTTGGCGCCGTGCACGCTGAGCGCGGCGCGCGGCAGGCCCCGCTCGCGGAAGGCGCGGATCGAGGTCAGGAGCAGCGCGCGTCCCAGCCCGCGGCCGCGCCAGTCCGGCGCCACGGCCAGCTGCCCGACCCAGCCCACGCCGTCTGACTCCCAGACCTCCGACAGCGACACGCCCACGATCCTGCCCTCGGCCTCGGCGATGAACCACCACGCCGGGTCGAAGCTGGAGCTCTCGATCGAGCGCACCCGCCACGGGTCGAACGCATACGCGATGTTGCCCTCGATCTCCGAGAAGGCCGCCTGAACGAGCGCGTGCACCTCGCGGTCGTCGACCCCGAGCCGGAACGGCCGCCGGGTTACACCCTCCGGGTAGCAGGCTGCCTCCGGATCGCGATCGAGGTCGCAGACCATCCGCCAGTAGCGGTGGGTGACGACGTAGCCGTTGGCCGACAGCAGGCCGGCCGCCGCGGCGTTGCGGTCCGCGATGTACTGGCGGCGGGGCAGGCCTCGCTCGAGGGCGCGCGCCTCCACCAACGGCAGCAGTGCCGCCCCGATGCCGCGGCCGCAGTGCTCGGGATGCACATACACGTCCTGCGCGTGCGGCGTGCACAGGGCATAGGCGGCCAGTTCGGTGCCGGACTCCACCACCAGGCTGTCCCGCGCCAGGTCGACCTCCGGGTCGGCCCACTCGTCGCGCACGTCGTCCAGCGTGAAGTCCGGCTCCCCGACGTCGGCCAGGTCGCGCGCGAGGATCACCTCGAGCACGGCCTCGGCGTCCTCCGGCCGAGCCGGTCGCGTCTCGATCAGAAGCGATCCATGTACTGGTCGATCTCCCAGCGGTGCACCTGCTCGTTGTAGGACGCCCACTCGGCCCGCTTCAGCGCCAGGTACTCGCTGAAGATGTGCTCGCCCAGCGCCTGGCGCATCACCGCGTCCTGCTCGAGCGCGTCCAGCGCCCCCGGCAGGTCGTGCGGCAGGCTGCTGATGCCCAGCTCCGCCGACTCTTCCTCGGTCAGGTCGTAGATGTTGCGGTTGACCGGCTCCGGCGGCGTCAGCCCCTTGGTGATGCCGTCCAGGCCGGCCTGCAGCATGCAGGCCAGCGCCAGGTACGGGTTGGCGGTCGGGTCTGGCGTGCGCAGCTCGATCCGCGTCGAGCGCCCGCGCTTGGCCGGCACCCGAATCGCGGCCGACCTGTTGCCGGGCGACCACGCGATGTAGACCGGCGCCTCGTACCCCGGCAGCAGCCGCTTGTAGGAGTTGACGGTGGGATTCGCCACCGCGGTGATCGCCGGCAGGTGCTTGAGGATGCCGGCGATGTAGCTGTAGGCGTCGGTCGAGAGCTTGAGGTCGTCGCCCTCGTCGAGGAAGGCGTTCTCGTCGCCGCGCGACAGCGACTGGTTGACGTGCATGCCGGAGCCGTTCTCGCCGTGCAGCGGCTTGGCCATGAACGTCGCGTGCATGCCGTGCTGGGCCGCGATCACCTTCACGACCATCCGGAAGGTGATCAAGTTGTCGGCCGTGCTGAGCGCGTCGCCGTGGCGGAAGTCGATCTCGTGCTGCCCGATCGCCACCTCGTGGTGCGCCGCCTCGAGGTGGAAATCCATCTGCTGCAGGGTCAGCTCGATGTCGCGGCGGCAGTCCTCGCCCTTGTCCATCGGCGCCACGTCGAAGTACGTCGCGGCATCGTGCGGGTCGACGGTCGGATTGCCGTCCCCGTCCAGCCGAAACAGGAAGAACTCGGCCTCCGGGCCCACCTGCATGGTGTAGCCCATGTCCTGCGCCTGCTTCAGCACCCGCTTCAGGTTCGACCGCGGGTCACCCGCGAACGGCTGCCCGTCGGGGTCGGCCACGTCGCAGATCAGCCGCGCCGTGTTGCGGTCGCCGTTGCCGCGCCAGGGCAGCAGCGCGTAGGTGGCCGGGTCGGGCAGGAAGTACATGTCCGACTGCTCGATCCGCTTGAAGCCGCGGATCGAGGAACCGTCGAACATCAGCTCGTTGTCGAGCGCCTTCTCCAGCTCCTCGACCGGGATCGACACGTTCTTGACGGCACCGTACGGCTCCGTGAACTGCAGCCGCACGAAGGCGACGTTGTCGCGCCGGCAGCGCTCGAGCACCTCCTGCTTGTCCATGACCCTCCTCGATGATCGACCCGAAAACGAGCGCGCAGTCTACAGTTGCCGCCGGTGAGACTCGGCATCACCAGAAACGTGTGGGCGATGGGTTGGACGAGCCTCCTGAACGACGCCTCGTCGGAGTTGCTCTATCCCGTTCTACCGCTGTTTCTGACCATCACGCTGGGCGCCCCCGCCTCGGCCGTGGGCGCGGTCGAGGGCGCCGCGGGCGCCGCCTCGCAGGTCGTGGGGCTGGCCATGGGCCGTCGCTCCGACCGCATCCGCCGGCGCATGCCGTTCGTCTGGACCGGCTATACGCTGTCGAACATCGCCAAGCCGCTGGTCGCGCTCGCGCCCGCCTGGGGCTGGGTGATGGGCGCGCGCGCCGTCGACCGCGCGGGCAAGGGGATCCGCACCGCTCCTCGCGACGCGCTGCTGCGCGACTCCAGCGACCCGTCCCGGACCGGCTTCGTGTTCGGATTCCACCGCTTCATGGACTCGCTGGGCGCCGTGATCGGGCCGCTGATCGCCCTCGCCCTGCTCGAGGCCGGGCTGTCGTTCCGCCAGGTGATCGCCGTGGCGATCGTGCCCGCCATCCTGAGCATGTTCGTGCTGCGCCGGATCCGCGACATCCCGGCCCGGCCGCACGAGCCGGCCGCGCAGCCGGATCCGGATCCCCACAGGCTGTCCGACATGGGCCGGCCGTTCTGGACGTTCACGATCGCCTGGACCGTCTTCTCCCTGGGCAACTCGGCCGACGTGTTCCTGCTGCTGCGCGCCAGGGACCTGGGCCTGAGCGTGTCGGCGGTGGTGCTGTCCTACGCGCTCTACAACACGCTCTACTCGGGCCTGTCGTGGCCGCTCGGCCACCTCTCCGACCGTGTCGGCAAGCGCCGTGTGCTGGCGGTCGGGCTGGTGGTCTTCGCGGGCGTCTACGCCGGATTCGGGCTGGCCGGGTCCGGCGCCGCCGTGTGGCCGTTGATGGCCGTCTACGGGGTCTACATCGCCGCCACCGACGGCGTCAGCAAAGCGCTGGTGTCAGACCTGTCGCCGGCCGCGCTGCGCGCCACAGGGCAGGGCGCGTTCACGCTGGCCACCGGCGCCGCGGCGGTGACGGCCAGCCTGGTGGCCGGCGTGCTCTGGCAGACCGTCGGGCCGGGCGCCGTGTTCGCGCTGGGCGCCGGTGCCGCGCTGCTGGGGCTGCTCACGCTGGCCGTGACGCGGGGATGTACCTAGACCGCCTCGGTCGCGTCCGCCAGCTCCTCGGCCACCTCGTGCAGGTCGCGGTTGGCGTTCCAGACCTGCAGCTGGCGCTGCGCTCCGGTGCCGTTCTCGATCATCCACTCGACCCGGGCCAGCTGGTGGGCGCAGTCCAGCTCGCGAGCGATCGGACGCAGCTCCCGCAGCCGCCGCTTGGCCAGCGTGCGCGCCGCCATCTTGATGCGCTTGCCGGCCGCGAGATCCATCAGCGGCGCGTCCAGCCCGTAGCGCGCCGCCAGCCACTTGTTCTCCGACAGCAGCATCCGGTTGTAGGCCACCGGCGGCCGTCCGGCCTCCACCTCGTCGAGGATCTGCTTGACCAGGCACTGCACGTAGGCGGCCAGCGCCACGGTGTCCTCGACCCGCGTCTGAACGTCCATCACACGCAGCTCCACGGTGCCGAAGCGCGGATGCGGCCGTACGTCCCACCACAGGTGCGTATAGTCGCCGATCGCACCGGTCGCCTCCATGAAGCCGACGGCATCGGCGTAGTCCTGGTAGCTCTCGAACCGCGGCGAGATGCCGCTGCGCGGGAACGCGGCGAAGATCATGGCCCGGGTCGACTGCAGCCCGGTGGCCTCCCCCCGCCAGAACGGCGAGTTGGTCGAGAGCGCAAGCAACACCGGCAGCTCGATCAGCACGCCCTCCATCACCTGCAGCGCGGCCTCCGGCGTCGGCACCGCCACGTGCACGTGCATGCCGAACACCAGCTCACGGCGGGCGACGTACTGGAGCATCTCGATCAGCATCCGGTAGCGGTCGCGGGCGGTGATCTTCTGGTGCTCATAGAGCGAGAAGGGATGCGTGGCGGCGGCGCCCAGGCGCATGTCATGGTCGCGGGCGAGGCCGGCCGCGTACCGCCGGATCGCGCGCAGATCGTCGTCGGCCTGTCCCACCGTCTCGCACACGACGGTGCCCGACTCGAGCACGCACTGCATCAGCTCGGGCTTCAGCTGTTCGGCGAACGGGCCTTCGGCGGCGATCTCCAGCAGCGGCTCGACGCCCGACACCAGGTCGAACGAGGCGGGGTCGACCAGCATGTACTCCTCCTCCACGCCGACCGTCAGCGGCGGCCCGTCGCCGAAGCGATGGTCGAGCACGCTGGACCGCGTTCCGCCCTTT
>DATNEO010000075.1:0-41011 GCA_035553035.1 Gaiellales bacterium
AGCCCTGCCGGCGGGCGGCGCGACGGTGGCCGCAGCCGTCGCCGTCTTCGCCCTGCTCGAGGCGGCCGCCGAGCTGGGCCTGGTGCGTCTGCCCTTGCCTCAGATGCGACGCCAGGTTCCGGAGCGATGGCGCGAGCGCTATCCGCAGCCGCTGACCGCGCTGCTCTACGGCGCCGGCCTCGGCTTCGGCTTCGCAACCTACCTGCCGGTCGCGACCCTGCCGGTGGTGGCCGTGGCCGTCGCGGCGCTGGCCGGACCTGCGTCCGGCGCTGCGGTGCTGGCCGCCTTCGGCCTTGGCCGGGGAGTGGCGCTGGCGGTGGCCACCGCCCGCGTCCGCAGCCACGAGCAGGCCACGGCCAGGATCGAGTGGATGGCGCGGCTGGCCGGCCGCCGCCGGCTGCGACTCGCGAACGCGGCTGCGCTGGGGTTGCTCGGCTCGGTGCTGGCGATGGGTGTCGCCTCGGGCGTCGCCCAGGCCTCCGGCAAGATCGACCTGGGCACGCAACCCGTGGCCGATCCCTCCGCCGGCACCGGCGTGCTGGCGTTCGACCGGATCAACTCGGACGGATCGCTGACCGGCGTCGTCCGCTACAACGGCACGTTCACCGACCTGCCCGGCATGACCCCGGATGTAAGCGGTACCAGCGTCGTGGTCGACACCGGCCCGGCCTTCGAGATCCTCGATTACACCACCATGACCGTGCTGCAGACGTTGCCGCTGATGGGCCGCGACCCCGCATTGTCCGGCAGGTGGCTGGTCTACCGGCGGCTCAAGAACGGGCGCCGCCAGATCGTCCTCTACAACCTCGACACCGGCTCCGCGAGGGTGATCGCACACTCGCGGCTGCGCACCGACCTGGGGCCTCCCGACATCTCTTACCCGCGCGTGGTCTACCACCGCACCACCGCGGGCAGCAGCTCGATCACGGTCTACCGGATCGACCGCAAGAGCCTCCGCTCGCCGCGCACCACCAGGATCGACAGCTACTTCAACCCGTCCATCGACGGCACGTCGGTGGTCTACGTCCGCCAGACGCTGCAGGGCATGCAGGTCGAGGTGCTGAACCTGAAGACGTCGCGTTCGCGCGCCATCTTCTCGGTCAACAAGGGCAGCGGCCGCTTCCTGTGGACGACCGCGATCTTCGCAGGCCGCCGCTACTTCACGGTCTACGACTCGACCACCTCGTCGATCCACCGCGGCTGAGCGCTGCCATACTGCGCCCATGAGCGCGTCGATAACCGGCCCCGGGCCCACCAGCGAGGAGCTGCGAGACGCCCTGGCCGAGGCCGCATCCTGGGTGTCTGGGTACCTTGAGACCGTCTCCGAGCGCCCGGTCATGGCGCAGGTCGAGCCGGGTGAGATCGCCGCCAGGCTGCCGCGCGTCGCCCCGGACCGGGGCGAGCCGCTGGAGTCGATCATGGCCGACGTCGATGCCCTGATCCTGCCCGGGATCACGCACTGGAACCACCCGGCCTTCTTCGCCTATTTCGGCATCACCGGCAGCGGCCCCGGCATCGTCGGCGAGCTGATCGCGAGCGCCCTCAACGTGAACGCGATGCTGTGGCGCACCTCTCCCGCCGCCACCGAGCTCGAGCAGCGCACGCTGGCATGGGTGCTCGACCTGCTGGGACTCCCGGCCGAATGGTTCGGCGAGATCACCGACACCGCCTCGACCTCCACGATGTACGGCCTCGCCTGTGCCCGCGAGGCGGCCGGGCTCGACATCCGCACGCGGGGGATGGCAGGCAGGGCCGAACTGCCGGCGCTGCGCGTGTACGCATCGGCCGAAGCCCATTCGTCGGTGGACAAGGCCTGCATCACGCTCGGCATCGGCCTGGACGGCCTCACCAAGATCGCGACCGACGACGGCCTGCGCATGCGCGCCGACCTGCTGGCGGAGGCGGTCGAGTCGGACATCGCTGCCGGCGTGCGGCCGCTGGCGGTCGTTGCCACGGTCGGCACCACCTCCACCACGAGCATCGACCCGATACCCGAGATCGCCGACATCTGCGCCCGCCACGGGCTCTGGCTGCACGTGGATGCGGCCTACGGCGGCGCCGCCGGGCTGGTTGAGGGGTCGCGGCCGCTGCTGGCAGGCTGCGAACGCGCCGACTCGCTGGTGTTCAACCCTCACAAATGGCTGTTCACCCCGGTCGACTGCAGCCTGCTCTACACGTCGCGCCCGGACGTGCTGCGGGAGGTGTTCGCGCTGATTCCGTTCTACCTGACGACCGACGAGTCAGACGTCCTCAACCTGATGGATTACGGCCTGGCGCTGGGCCGGCGGTTCCGCGCGCTGAAGCTGTGGATGGTGATTCGCGCCTACGGTCGCGACGGCCTGGCCGAGCTGGTCTCGGGTCACATCGCGCTGGCGCAGCGCCTCGCGGAGGCGGTCGCCGCCGAGCCGGGCTGGGAGCTGATGGCGCCGGTGCCGCTCTCGACCGTCTGCTTCCGGTCGCACCCCGACGGCATCGACGATGAGCGGGAGCTCGAGCGGCTCAACGCCGCCCTCGTCGATCGCATCAACCACAGCGGCACCGCGCTGGTGTCTCACACCAAGGTCGACGGCCGGTTCGCGATCCGCATCGCCATCGGAAATGCCGCCAGCCGCTGGGAGCACGTCGAGCGCACCTGGGACGCGCTTCGCGCGAGCTGATCTGCGCTAGTGGACGGTCGTGTTGGTCAGCTGGTCGGAGCCGAGCACGATGGCGACCCCGCTGGTGGCATCGGACGGGACGCCGGTAGCCTGAGCGATCGGTACCGGCTGGCCCAGGCCCAGCTTCTTGGATACGGCCTTCGCCTGGGCCTCGTGCCCGGGCAGGTACACGACCTCGGTCTTCGAGATGCCGCTGGCGTTGTTGGTGGTGCCAACCGTCCATCCGGCCGCCCGCAGAACGGCCGCGTTCGAGGCGGCCGCGCCGTTTCCGCCGAACCCGTTCAGCACGTCGACGGTGACCGTGTTCCACGCCACCGTGCCGTGCTTGGCATTGCCGTTCCCGCCGCCTCCGCCACCGCCCCCGCCGTTGTTTCCGGCGTTGTTGGCCGACGTGGTGGCGGGCGGCGTGGTGGTGACCGACGAGGTCGAGTGGCTTGAGCCGACGCTCGAGAGCGCCCACAGGAACGCCAGCAGCGCGAGCGCCAGACCCACCACCGCCAGGATCCGCGCGGTGGACGGGGCGCCCAGGCGCGAGGGGATTCCCTGCGACTGCAACCGGCGTGCAAACCAGTCGTCGAGATGCTCCTCGCCGGTGTTCTCCTCGGCCTCGATCGGCCTGTTCCTGGTCTCAACTCGTGCCATGTACCGAAAAACGATACCTCTAACATGCCCCGGTGGCGTGGGACGCTGTCAACAACTGGGTCGCTGAGGGTGACGTGCCGGGGGTCGCGGTCGCGGTCGTGGGACGCTCGGGCGTGGAGGATTCGCACGTCGCCGGCACCGCTGAGGCGGACTCCCTGTTCGCCCTGGCCTCGCTGACCAAGCCGATCGTCGCCATCGCGGCGCTGGTCGCGGCCGAGGAGGGCGCGATCGATCTGGACGCTCCCGCCGGCGACAACCTGCCCGAATACCGCGACTCGGCGCGCGCGGGCATCACCGCCCGACACCTGCTTGCGCACGCCTCCGGCCTGCCCGAGATCGCGAAGGGTGTGGCGCCGCTCGACGTGCAGCCGGTGCGGCCGCCCGCGACCCGCCGTGCCTACTCGAACGAGGGCTACCACGTGCTCGCCGCCCTGATCGAGGCGGCGTCGGGCATCGACTACCGTCGCTACGTGACCGAGGCGGTGCTGCGGCCGCTGGACATGGATGCGTTCCTGCCGCTGCCCGACGAGGAGTTCGGCCGCGCGCTCGAGGTGCTGGAGCCGGGCCTGGTCGCTCCCGGCGTGCAGCTGTTCAACGGCCCGGAGTGGCGGCGCCGCGGGTCGGCAGCGGGAGGCTGCTTCGCGACGGCCGGGGCATACGCCAGGGTGGTGCAGCTGCTGCTGGCCGGCGGCGCACCGCTGCTCTCGGCCGAGACCGGGCGCGATCTGGCGTCGATCCAGTGGCCCGGGCTCGAGGGCGGCCTCGAGTCGTACCCCAAGCTGCACTGCCCCGACTGGGGGCTCGGTCTGAACGTGCGGGGCACCGGCGGCCCCCACTGGTGCGGCGATGCGGTGTCGCCCGCCACGCTCTCGCACTTCGGCGCGTCCGGCACGTTGATGTGGGCCGATCCCGTGGCCGGCCGCGGGCTGGTGTGTCTCGGCAACCGCTCCACGTACTCGGGCTGGATGATGCGGCCCGGGCGCTGGGCCGATCTGACCGCCCAGGTGCTGGCCACGTGACCCGGTTTGCCGAGTGGCGGCACTGCCCGCGCTGCGCCGCGGCGCTCGAGACCGGCCCCTGGCGGCACGACGGAACCGATGTGCTGCACTGCCCGGTCTGCGGCCTTGTCATCTACGACAACCCCGCGCCCACGGCCAGCGCCCTGGTCATGCGCGACGGCCTGCTGCTGCTGACACGCCGCGCCCGCGAGCCGTTCTCAGGCTGGTGGGACCTGCCGGGCGGCTTCGTCGAGCCGCTCGAGACGCCGCAGCACGCGGTGCGCAGGGAGCTGCTCGAGGAGACCGGACTGGAGGTGACCGTGGGCGCGTTGGTGGGCGTGTTTCCCGACCGCTACGGCGTCGACGCGCCTTCCACCCTCAACCTGTTCTACCAGGCAACAGTCGCCGGCGGCGAGCAGCGGGCCGCCGACGACGTGAGCGAGATCGGCTGGCGGCGGCCGGGCGAAATCGACCCGGCGCAGCTGGCATTCGCGTGCTGCCGCGAGGCGCTTGCAACAATTGTTCGGAAGTCGTAAAGGTCGACGCGGTTCCGGCCGATTACAAGGCCAACAGGCCTCGGCAGCCTAGACCGAGGCGAGTCGTCCGGAGTGACCCCCTCCGGAGGAGACGACCATGGACGAGCTGCAGGAAAAGCAGGTTGAGATCGACGAGCGGTGGCTCTCGGAGTGGTTCGAGTTCGGGTTCTCCGAGCTCGGCAGCTACCTCGCCAAGCACGCCGCCTTCGATGATTACTGCCAGCGGCACTACCACGATTAGGTTGCAGGCTCTGTAACACCAGCAACCCGGCGCCCGCCTCGCGGGATGTCCGGCCGTGCCCGCCCTGCCGGCGCGTAGAATCCGCCGGATGCAGCGCTTCGCGCCCGTCCCCAAGCAGCCCGATCACATCGCGCTCGAGCACGCTGCCCTCGATCGCTGGCAACGCGAGGGCACCTTCCAGCAGCTCCGCGACCAGAACCGCGGCGGCCCCACCTACTCGTTCTTCGACGGCCCGATCACGGCCAACAACCCGATGGGCGTGCACCACGCCTGGGGCCGCACGCTGAAGGACGTCTGGCAGCGCTACCACGCCATGCTGGGAGAGGACCAGCGCTACCAGAACGGCTTCGACTGCCAGGGCCTGTGGGTCGAGGTCGAGGTCGAGAAGGCGCTGGGGCTGAACTCCAAGCCCGAGATCGAGGAGTACGGGCTTGACCGCTTCGCGCGCGCCTGCCGCGACCGCGTGGCCAAGTACGCGGGCGTCCAGACGCAGCAGTCGGCGCGGCTGGGCCAGTGGATGGACTGGGACCGCAGCTACTTCACCATGTCCGACACGAACATCAGCTACATCTGGGGCTTCCTCAAGGAGTGCAACGATCGCGGCTGGCTGTACAAGGGCCATCGCTCGATGCCCTGGTGCCCGCGCTGCGGCACCTCCCTCTCCCAGCACGAGCTGATCGATTCCTACCGCGAGATCGGCCACCCCTCGCTCCACGTGCGACTGCCGCTGGCCGGCCGCGACGGCGAGTTCCTGGTGGTGTGGACGACCACGCCATGGACGCTGCCGGCCAACGTCGCGGCCGCGGTCCAGCCCGAGGCCGACTATGCCCGCATCGAGACCGGCTCCGGCATCGCCTACGTGGCCCAGAGCCGCCTCGAGCACGTGCCGCTGCACGGCCGTCAGGTGGGCACCGTCAAGGGATCGGAGCTCGTCGGGCTGAGGTACCAGGGGCCGTTCGACGAGCTGGCCGCCCAGGACGGGGTCGAGCACCGCGTTGTCGGCTGGGACGAGGTCTCGATGGACGAGGGCACCGGCATCGTCCACATCGCGCCCGGCTGTGGCTCCGAAGACTTCGAGCTGGGCGTGCGCGAGGGCCTGGCCACGATCGTGCCGGTGGACGAGTCGGGCGCCTTCTACGAGGGCTTCGGCTGGCTGCACGGCCGCCACACCGGCGACGCGGCGCAGCAGATCATCGAGGACCTCGGCCAGCGTGGGCGGATGGTCGAGGCGGGAGAGATCACCCACCGCTACCCCGTCTGCTGGCGGTGCGGCACCGAGCTGATCTACCGGCTGGTGGACGAGTGGTTCATCCGCTGCGACGAGGTGCGCGAGCCGATGATCGAGGCCGCCCGCGGCGTCGAGTGGACGCCGCCGCAGTACGGCAAGCGGATGGAGGACTGGCTTCGCAACATGGGCGACTGGTGCATCAGCCGCAAGCGCTACTGGGGTCTGCCGCTGCCCTTCTACTTCTGCCAGGACGGCCACATGACCGTGATCAGCTCCGAAGCCGAGCTGCGCGAGCGGGCCACCGGCGGGCTGGACGGACTGGAGGAGCTGCACCGGCCCTGGATCGACGACGTGCCCATCGACTGCGAGTGCGGCAAGCCGGCCGAGCGTCTGCTCGACGTCGGCGACTGCTGGCTCGACGCCGGCATCGTGCCGTTCTCGACGCTGGGCTGGCACAGCCCCGAGTTCGTCGAGCGCGGCTATGCGACCGGCGCGGCCGAGGGCGTCACGATCGCCGACCTCGGCTCACACGCCGACTGGGAGGTCTGGTTCCCCGCCGACTGGGTGTCGGAGATGCGCGAGCAGATCCGACTCTGGTTCTACTCGATGCTGTTCATGAGCGTGGTGCTGGTGGGCAAGTCGCCCTACCGGCGGGTGCTCTGCTACGAGAAGGTGAACGACGAGACCGGCCGGCCCATGCACAAGTCGTGGGGCAACGCGATCTGGTTCGACGACGCCGCCGAGAAGATGGGCGCCGACGTGATGCGCTGGATGTTCGCCGCCCAGACGCCGTCGCAGAACCTGAGCTTCGGCTACGGGCCCGCCAACGAGGTCAAGCGCAACCTGCTGACGGTGTGGAACACCTGCAACTTCTTCGTCATGTACGCGAACCTGGACGGCTTCGAGCCGCGCTATGAGATGCTGGCCACAGGACCCGACACTGCCATCGCCAGCCCGCTCGACCGCTGGATGCGGGCGATCACCCAGTCGCTGGTGGCCGAGTGCCGGGCGGCGCTGGATGGCTACGACTCGCCGCGGCTGGTGCGCGCGGTGGAGGCGTTCGTGGAGGACCTCTCCAACTGGTACGTGCGCGCGTCGCGGCAGCGGTTCTGGAAGTCGGGCGACGCGGACGACAAGCGCGCCGCCTACGAGACGCTCTGGTACGCGCTGGTGCAGCTGCTGCGCTGCGTGGCGCCGGTGATGCCGTTCCTGGCCGACGATCTGTGGCAGAACCTGGTGCGGGGAGCCTGTGCCGAGGCACCCGAGAGCGTGCACCTGTCCTCATACCCCGAGGTGAATGCGGCCCTGGCCGACGACGCACTGATGGCCGCGATGGCGAGCGTGCGCGCGGTGGTGCGGCTCGGGCATCAGGCACGCAACGACGCCGGCGTGAAGCTGCGCCAGCCGCTCGCAGAGGTGATCGTCGCCACCGACGACGCCACCCGGCGCGACCACGTCGGCCGCCACGTCGATCTGATCGCCGCCGAGCTGGGGGTGAAGGCGGTGCGTCTGGCGACGTCGGCGGAGGAGTTCGCCGAGGTCGAGGTGATGCCGCTGCTGAAGGTGCTGGGCCCGCGTTACGGTCGCGACCTGGGCATGATCCGCGGCCTCCTGCGCGAGGGTGACTTCAGCCTCAAGGACGGACACGTCGAGGTGGGGGAGTGGCGCCTCGAGCCGGGCGAGTTCGAGCTGCGAACGCGCGCCCGCGACGGTTTCGCGGTGCAGGACGGCGACGGCTTTGCGGTCGCCCTCGACACCGAGATCACCCCGGAGCTGGAGCTGGAGGGCGGGGCCCGCGACCTGATCCGCGCCATCAACATGATGCGCCAGGAGGCGGGCCTCGAGGTGGTCGACCGGATCCGCCTGACGCACCCGGCGGGCGCCGTCTGGGAGGCTCACGGCGACTGGATCGCCGCTGAGACGCTGACCGTTGAGCGTCAGGTCGGCGAACGGCTCGCCGTGGAACGCGCCTGATGCGGTTGCTGATCCTGGGCGGCACGGTGTTCCTGGGCCGCCACGCATCCGAGCAGGCGCTCGAGCGAGGCCACCAGCTGACGCTGTTCACGCGTGGCCGGACCAACGCCGGGCTGTTCCCCGATGCCGAGCACCTGCACGGCGACCGCGACGGCGGCCTGGCGCCGCTGGCGGGCCGCGAGTTCGATGCCGTGATCGACACCAGCGGCTACTTCCCGCGTGTGGTCGCCGACTCGGCGCGGCTGCTCGCACCCGCCTGCGGTCACTACACGTTCGTCTCCAGCGTTTCCGTGTACGACCAGAACGGCGGTGCCGGAAGTGACGTCGACGGGCCGGTCGGCACCATCGACGACGCCACCATCGAGGAGATCACCGAGACCAGCTATGGCCCGCTGAAGGCGCTCTGCGAGCAGGCCGTCGAGCAGCGGTTCGGCGAACGCTCGCTGGTGGTGCGGCCGGGCCTGATCGTGGGGCCCGACGATCCCACCGACCGCTTCACCTACTGGCCGGCGCGGATCGCGGAGGGTGGCACCGTGCTGGCTCCGGGGGATCCGGGCGCGCGCACGCAGGTGATCGACGTGCGTGACCTGGCCGGCTGGATGGTTGCGATGGCCGAGCGCGGAGGCAGCGGGCGCTTCAACGCGGTCGGCCCGGCGCAGCCGCTCACGATCGGCGTCCTGCTCGACCGCTGCAACGCGGTCTCCGGCGCCGGTGCCGACATCGTCTGGGCCGACAACCAGGCCCTGCTCGACCGCGAGGTCGAGCCCTGGAGCGACCTGCCGTTGTGGCTGGGCGGCGACCCGGAGCTGGAGTGGATGGACTGCGTCGACCCGGGACCGGCGATGGCGGCCGGGCTCAGGCACCGGCCGATCGACGAGACGATCGCTGACACCCTGGCCTGGCACCGCGCCAACGGCGACGCGCCGGGACGGGCCGGCTTCCGCATGTCGCGCGAGCGTGAGGCCGCGCTGCTTGCGGAGCTGGCCTGAGCGGTCTCGCCGGCGGGGCCGTCAGCCGACGGCGCGGCGCAGCTCGAGCGGCAGCGAGAAGTGGACGTTCTCGTTGACCAGCTCGTGTGATTCGACCTGGGTGGCGCCGAGCTCGCGGAAGTAGTCGACCACCCGTTCCACCAGCGACTCCGGAGCGGAGGCGCCGGAGGTGATGCCGACCGTGTCGACGCCCTCCAGCCATGCCGGCTCGATCGAGGACTCGTCGTCGATCAGGTACGACGCCACGCCCATCTCGCGGGTGACGTCGACCAGCCGGTTCGAGTTCGACGAGTTGCGGGAGCCGATCACCAGCACCAGGTCGACCTCCGCGGCCAGCTCCTTGACCGCGTTCTGGCGGTTCTGGGTGGCGTAGCAGATGTCGTCCTTCTTAGGCCCGACGATGGAGGGAAAGCGCTCACGCAGCGCCGCGATGATCTCGACCGTCTCATCCACCGAGAGCGTGGTCTGTGTGATGAAGGCAACCCGCTCCGGGTCGGGAATGTCCAGCTCCGCGATCTCCTCGACCGTTCCGATCAGGCGGATCGCATCGGGCGCCTCACCCATCGTGCCGACCACCTCCTCGTGGCCCTCATGGCCGATCAGCACGATCGTGTAGCCGTCGGCCGCGAACCGCTTGGCCTCGACGTGCACCTTGGTCACCAGCGGGCAGGTGGCGTCCATCACCTGCAGCCCGCGGCTGCGGCTGTTCTCATACACCTCCGGCGCGACGCCGTGGGCCGACAGCACCACCACGGCACCCGCCGGCACGTCCAGCTCGGAGTCGACGAACACGGCACCGCGGTCGGCCAGCTCCTGAACGACGTGCCAGTTGTGCACGATCTCCTTGCGCACGTAGACGGGAGCGCCGAAGTGGTCGAGCGCGCGCTCCACGGTGTCGACGGCGCGGTCGACGCCGGCGCAGTAGCCGCGCGGCGACGCGAGCACGAGGCGGGTCGGAGTCACGAGCTGATGGTAGATGAATCGTCCATCCAGCGGCTGCGGCCGCTCAGCAGCTCAGCGGTGGCCGAAATCGACCGTCCAGACCACAGCACCGCTGTGGCCCAGGAAACGGCCGCTGCGGCGGCCGATGCCGACCCATCCCCAGCTGCGGGAGAGCAGGTTCGCGCGGTGCTCGGGGCTGGCCAGCCACATCCTGACGGTGGTCCGGGGCGTGCCATACGTGCCGGTACCCCATGCCAGGTTCTCGCCCGCACCCCACGAGCCGACCCTCGTGAATCCCGAGTTCACGATCCGGCGGTAGAGCGTCGAGCCGGTCGGGCTCGTGTGGGCGAAGTAGTCGCGGTTGACCATGTCGTTGGAGTGGTTCTGTGCGGCGGTTCGCAGGCCGGGGGCGATGTGCAGCACGCGCAGGCCGTGGTCCCGCCGCACCTGGTTGATCTCCAGGAACAGCCGCCAGCGGTAGGTCGAGTTGGTATTGGCGGAGGCAGGCGCGGCTACCGTCAGCGTAAGTACGACGGCCAGCAGCAGCGACGAAGTGAGTGCTCGTAGCTTCATTTCCGTTCTCATCGGCCGAACGGCGACCGCGATTAAGTCAGAACTCTGTAAACATGTCCCGGATGGGGCTGGGATACCGCAGAGCGACGCTGGACGATCTGCCCGCGCTGACCGACGTGATGACCACCGCGTTCATCGCCGATCCGGCCTGGGGGCCGTACTCGTTTCCTGACGATGCCCGGCGCGAGCAGCAGTCGTCGGCGTTCTGGGAGCAGGGGCTGCGCGCGGCCCTGCGGTTCCCGTGGACGCTGGTCACGCCCGGGTGCGAGGCGGCCGCGGTCTGGATCCCGCCCGGGGAGCCGGAGATGACGCCCGGCCAGGAGCGCGAGATGGAGGCGCTCACCGAGCGGATGCTGGGCGCTGAGCAGACCGCGGTGGTGATGGACATCTTCACGCGGCTGGAGGCGGTGCACCCGCAGGATCCTCCGCACTTCTACCTGAGCCTGCTCGGCACCCACCGTGACCACCGCGGCGCCGGCATCGGCATGGCGCTACTCGCGGACACGCTCGCGCTGATCGACGCGGAGGGCATGCCGACCTACCTGGAGTCGACCAACCCCGCCAACGACGCCCGCTACATGCGCCAGGGCTACCGGCCGGTGGAACAGGTGACGCTGGCCAACGGCCACCGGATCACGACCATGTGGCGCGACCCGGCCTAGATGCTCGGATTCGACTGTCCTACCTAAGCGGTGGGCGCGGGCGGGTCGGGGTGCGGCGGCGCGGGCGGGTTCGGCTCGTCCGGCTGTGGTGGACTGGGGTGCTCGGCCATGGTTGCAGCTCCTCTGGTCGGTTGCTGTGGGCGGTACCCGCGCGCGAGGGCTCGTAACCGCGGCCGCCCGGGTCAGCCTCCTTACACCGCGCGAACTGCCGCACCATCGCCGGCTCAGGCGTGGTATCTTTGGTCCGCCTAACCCTTAGGTCACCCTAAGACGGAGAGAAACGGATGAGCTCGACGCACGTGGCGATCCTGGGAGCGATCGCCGGCTTCACGATCTACCTGGGCCTGCCGCTGGGCCGCGTACGCGGGCTTTCCGTCCGCACCCGTGGCATCCTCTCGATGCTGGCTGCGGGCATCCTCCTGTTCATCTTCTGGGATGTGCTCACCGCTTCCCATGACATCCTCGAGGGCAGCCTCGCCCAGGCCAAGGCCGGTGGCGGCTGGAACACCTTCGTGGCGCAGTTCGTGATGGCCGCCGTCGGCTTCGCGGTGGGTGCCTTCGGGCTGGCCTGGCTGGAGCGGACCGTGATGCGTCTCCGCCCCCGTGCGCCGATGGCGGGCGGCAGCGCCGGGGCCGCCGTGATCGGCGGTGCGGTTCCCAGGACTGCGGATCTGGCGGCCGACGCGCGCCGCGCGTCGCTGACGATGGGCATGCTGATCGCCGGTGCCATCGGCCTGCACAACTTCTCCGAGGGCCTTGCCATCGGCGTCTCCGCGCGTGCCGGTGAGATCGGGCTGGCGACCACCCTGATCGTCGGCTTCGCCATCCACAACGCCACCGAGGGGTTCGGCATCGTCGGCCCGCTGAACGGCGTCATCCCCAGCTGGAAGTGGATCGGCCTGGCCGGCCTGATCGGCGGTGGCCCCACGTTCGTGGGCACGCTGGTCGGCTACCAGGTGTCGTCGCCCGCCCTCGAGATCTGCTTCTACACGCTGGCCGCGGGCGCCATCCTGTACGTGGTCGGCCAGCTGTGGACGACGGCGCAGCGCAAGCTGCCCACCGATCTGATCCTGGCGGCGCTCGTGGCCGGCTATCTGATCGGGCTCTCGTCCGACCTGATCATCACGTACGGCGGAGGCTGAGCGCCCTCCACCGGGCCGCGGGGTCCGGGCGCCGTGGGACAATCGCCCCGTGACGATATGGATCCGCCGGGCGGCGCTGGCCGCCCTGCTCGTCGTGCCGTTCGCGCCCGTCTCCACGGCGGCTGCCGCCTCGACCGACGAGGCGGCGCTGGCAGCCCGGTTCGCGCCGGTCGTGCGGCTGGTCAACCAGCCGCAGAGCTGTGGCCCGGGCGAGCCGTACGTGCCGATCGAGGTGAACCTGCTGTTCGACGAACCGACCGTTGCGCTGCGCGGGCCGTGGGGGCCGAACGACCTGGTCAAGGTCGACCCCAGCGCCGACGACCTGGCCGGCGGCCTGTACGACTACCACCTCGATTTCCCCGGCAACGCGCTCGACCCCGGATGCACCTACCTGGACTGGTCGCGTCGCCTCAACCAGGGCCATCCGCCGGTCGTATACGCCCACGTCTCTACCGACCCGGGCTATCCGGGGCAGCTGGCGCTCCAGTACTGGATGTTCTACGTCTTCAACGACTGGAACAACCTGCACGAGGGCGACTGGGAGATGATCCAGCTCAACTTCCACGCAACCGACGCAGCCCAGGCGTTGCACCAGACGCCGGCCGAGGTCGGCTACAGCCAGCACGAGGGAGCGGAGCGATCGGCGTGGGATGACCCCAAGCTGCAGCTGGTGGGTGGGACGCATCCGGTGGTGTACCCGGCGGACGGATCGCACGCGAACTTCTACGGCGAGGCGCTGTACCTGGGCGCGTCGGGATCGCAGGGTGTCGGGTGCGACGATACCCGGAACGCGGGCCTGGTCACGCACCCCGCGGTGCAGACGATCCCCAGCGACCCGTCACAGGCGGCCGCGGCGTTTCCCTGGATCGGGTTCCAGGGCCGCTGGGGCGAGCAGCAGCCGGCCTTCTTCAACGGGCCCACCGGCCCCAACCTGAAGGAGCAGTGGACAGAGCCGATCCGCTGGTCGCAGAGCTGGCGCGACCGCGCCTACGCCGTGCCTGCCGGCGGAGCGGCTGGGACGCGCACCACCGACTTCTTCTGCGGCGCCATGGCCGGTGGCTCGCGGCTGCTGTGGCGGGCCGTCAGCGACCCGTGGCCGACCATCGCGGTCACCCTGGCCGCGCTGGCGCTCGTTGCGTACGGCCTCAGGCGCTCGACGTGGCGTCCGACGGCGCCGTTGCGGCTGGCGCACCGGCGGGCTTGGGGCCAGATCCTTTCGGCTGCGGCTCGCATGTACGCCTCCCGGTTGCGTCTGTTCATCGGGATCGGGGTGCTGATCCTGCCCGTCACGCTGGTGATCACGGTGCTGCAGGCGATCGTGCTGCACGCTTCCAGCCTGTTCGGCGTCGAGGTCGACGGCGAGGCGGCCGGCGCCTTCGTGCTGGTGGTGGTGGCGATCGGCACGGCGCTGACGCTGCTGGGGTTGGGGGTCATGCAGGCGGCGACGGCGCTGGCAATGATCGAGCTCGACGAGGGCCGGACGGTGCGCCCGATCCGGGCCTACCGGATGGCGCTGCGGCGGCTGTGGCCGGTGCTGGGTGCGATCGTGATCGCGGTCGTGGTGATATCGGTGATGATTCCGTTCCTGTTCCTGATCCCGGTCGCGATCTGGCTGGCGGTGCGCTGGGCGCTGGTGGTACCGGTGGTCGTGCTCGAGGGGCTCGGCCCGCTGGCGGCGATCCGGCGCAGCAGCCGGCTGGTGCGCGGGGACTGGCTGAAGGTGGGGTCGCTGACGATCGTCAGCGCCGGCATCACACTGGCGCTCGGCCCGCTGATCGGCACGGCGCTGATCGTGCTGACCAGCGTGCCGCTGGGACTGCTGAACCTGATCGCCGGCGTCGTCTACATGCTGACGATGCCGTTCATCGCGCTCACCACCATGTACGTCTACCTGGACACCCGGGTCGGCGAGGAGCTGCGGCCGCCGCCCGACCCGAGCCGGCTGCCGGCCCAGATCGAGCTGTCGGCCGGATAGGCAACCGCCGGCCGCGTCATCCGGTTCGGATGAGAAGCGCAGCGGGTCGCCATGCCATCGTCAGGGTCACCTACCACAAGGAGTACAGATGAGTTCGAGGGAGTTGAAACTCAGCGGCTGGTGGACGTTCGCGGCGATCCTGCTGGCGATCTCCGGCACCCTGAACGTGATCTGGGGCATCTCGGCGATCGGCCACTCGCACTTCTTCACGCAGAACGCCCACTACGTCACGGGCAATCTCCGCGCCTGGGGATGGATCACGGTGATCCTTGGTGCCCTTGAGCTGGTCGCAGCCGGGTCGCTGTTCGGCGGCGGCGAGTTCGGGCGCTGGTTCGGGATCTTCGCGGCGGCGTTCACGTCGATTGCCGCGCTGCTGTCGATCCCCGCCTACCCGTTCTGGTCGATCTGCATCTTCGCGATCTCGATCATCATCATCTACGAGCTGGAGCGGGGGCCGACCCGGGCCGCATAGCACCGCCTGGATCGTCTATCGCATCGCGAAGCGGAACAGCCTGCCGTCATGCGGGCCGTTGCTCGCCAGCCACAGGGTGGTGTTGGTGCCGCGGCCGGCCATGGGCAGGAAGCTCGCCGGAAGCGGCGCGCGGCCGAGCACGCGACCGGTTCCGGGGTCGACCTGCCAGATCATGCTGTGCAGCCGCTCGGTGTTCGTGACCACCCAGATGCGGCCGCTGGCGGCCAGAGCCAGCACCGGGATGCCGTGGCCGAGCGCGATCGGCCCGCCCTGGGCGCCGCCTGCCGGGTGGACGCGCTGCAGGTAGGCGAGGTCGGTTCCGGCTGCCGAAGTCGCGGACTGGGTGACCCAGACCGAACCGGCGGCCACGACCGGCGCGCTGTTCACAGGGGCGAGCCCGGCCCTCGGCAGCCGGCTGGGCCCGACCGAGACGAGATGGCGACGGCCGGCGGGTGAGGTGACGAACAGCTTCTGGTGCGCCGCGGTCCACGATCCGCCGGCGCCGGGCGTTCCCGCGAGCTGCCTGGCGACGGCCGGGCGGAGCTTCGAGGCGGGGACGCGCTGGACGTGGTTGCCGGTGAGCCTCCAGGTGAGGTTACCGGAGCGGATGTAGTACGACGAGCCGCGCGTCGCCAGTGTGATGGTCGGGCCGGCGTGGGCGTGGATGACCGCGTGCGGGAGCGGGTGCTTCGCCGGCCGCAGCGTCACGTGGTGCTCGACCAGGCGGATCAGCCCGCCCTCACCGGCGAAGCTGGCGACCAGCAGCGTGTGGCCGTGGGTGATGATCGCCGCGGCGCCGGGCGCAGGGACGCTGGTGTCTGCGACCAGGCGGAACGGCCGTGCGGATGGTGGCGTCAACCTCACGGGCGGGGGAGCGTGGCCGGAGCGCGTGTCGCGCGCGATCATGGCGACCGCCGCCACCGCGACCGCCAGCGCGATCACGGAGACCCAACGGCTCACCGGCCCGAACTTCTGGACAGGTCGAACGACGCTCTGCAACCCGACCCCCTCGGCAAATCCCCTGCTCAGGGCACCATTATCGGGGTATCGGGCGCCGAAGGGAAGCCCCCTGATGAAACGGAACGATGGTCGTGCGGTAGCGTGCGGCCGTGAGGTACGGGATCATCCTTCCGGGTGGCACGGCGACGCAGCAGCTCGCGCAGGCGGAGGCGGCCGAGCGGGCCGGCTGGGACGGGGTTTTCGTTTGGGAGGCCGCCTTCGGCGTCGATGCCTGGACGCTGCTCGCGGCGATCGCGGCGCGCACCGAGCGGGTACGGCTGGGGACGATGCTGACGCCGTTGCCGTGGCGCAGGCCGTGGAAGGTCGCAAGCCAGGTGGTGACGCTCGACCAGCTCTCGCAGGGACGGGCGGTGCTGGCGGTTGGCCTGGGCGCGGTCGCCACCGACCTGCCGGACACGGGGGAGCAGGTGGGACTGCGTGATCGGGCCGACATGATGGACGAGGGCATCGATCTGATCCGCGCCTTGTGGGACGGCAGCGGGCACTTCCACGGGTCGCACTACACCTACTCCTGCGACCGCGACGACCTGATCCGGGTCGGGCGGCCGGTGCAGGAGCGGATCCCGATCTGGGTGGTCGGCGTGTGGCCGCGGCCACGATCGATGCGCCGGGTGCTGCGCTGCGACGGCATCATCCCCCAGTACTCGGAGGAGGGCAGCCCGCAGCAGTTGCGCGACCTGTGCGAGTGGCTGGGACGGCGTGGGGTGGCCGAGACCTTCGACGTGCTTTCCGAGGGCGAGACGCCGGCCGGCGACGCCGAGCGGTCGGCCGCAATCGCGCGGCCGTGGCGGGATGCCGGTGCGACCTGGTGGATGGAGACGCGCTGGGAGATGCCGCACGACTCGGCCGAGCGGATGCGCGAGGTGGAGGAGCGGATCGCGGCTGGACCACCGTCGCCCTGACAGGAAGAGGATGGGCTGGCTAGGGTGGTCGGTACTGTGGCTTGGCCTCACCGCCCATGATTCGATCGTCAGTCTGATCGTTGAGAAGTCTCGGCCAGAACCGATTCGGATACCTGTCAAGTTGAGCGCTGGCAGATGGGTCGCGCAACTGCAGGCCGACCGCTTCCTCTCCGTCCAACGTGCCTCATCATCGAGTGAGGACGAGCTTGGCGTTGCTTGCGAGGAGTCGCTTGAGTCGGTGCGCGGAAATGCGTGGCTCGGAAGGGCAGCCGCGGACGTGTTGGAGACGCTTGATGTGGACGATGTCGAGGAGGAGGAGCCGATCTCGTTCGACCCGACGCGTCGGTGGTCAGCGAGGCGAACTTCTGGCGGCGCTGGCCGGCTGACGTTCGCGCAACTCGGTGGCGGTTGGGCGACCGCACGATGGTTGCTGTCCGGGTCGGCGGATCCCCGTCGGAACGGTGGGTACGGCTGGGAGATGCTGCGGTGTGGGCTGGGTCGTCCCTCGAGGGCGAGCTTCGCCACCTGGTCTTCGGCGGTGTCGAGTTGCCACCGGAGGGATTCGACCCGGGCGAGCACACGGTCGACCTCGATGACCCGAGCGATTCAGTATCGCTGGCCTGACTGTTCGAGACCGCGCGATCGATCCGATTCGCCGTGTATGGCGTGGTCGGCGAGCTTGGCTCCCCAGGCGGATTTGGCTCGACACGCGGCATCCCGTCGGAGCTGGCGATTACGTTCGGCGATCCCGAGCAGCGGGGCCGCTGGCTCGCGGTCACATCCTCGCGCGAGACCGACACGCAGATGGCGCGTTTCGGCGTCGCATCGGAACTGGTGCCACACGATGAGAGCGCGCCCGACTGGTCATGGTCTCGGGAACAGTGGCAGGCGCACGCCGAGCAGGAACACGATCGGCGTCGCGCGATCACGGATGAGATCCTCGAACAGGACTGGGAGACGATCGCCCTGCCGGTGGATGGCGCGGCGGTCGAGTTCCGCTCGATCCAGTGGGGGGATCGTTGGGCGGCCGTTGGCCGTGCTGGCGACACCATGATCACAATCATCGCTCAGGGCTACGCGTGGCAGGATGTCGCGCTGGAGTCGATCGACGACCTCACGCCCTACGCAGAGCACGAGCGATTGCGGATGCGGGAGCGGATGCACCAAATGATGACTCCCGAGGCGCTCGAAAGGATTGCCGAACGCCGCTCCGCTTCGCCCGAACAGCGCGAAGCGCGCGTCGCGATCCGCACGGTCATCGACGACCTCATGAGCTCGATCCAGCGAAACGCGGGCGCTCCGGAGATGGCAAGCTTGTTCACCGACCGCGTCAGCGAGAAATGGGGTGGCCGCGAGCGTTACCAACGACTCCTGTGGCTGCACACCATGCTTCGCCCGATCTCAGGACACGGCAGCAGCGGCGACTACCCCAAGCTGCAGGAGGATGGGTCCGCGCTGATGCGCATTTCAATCCACCATGCCGCTCCACCCACGGGTCGGGGCAACGCCTCGGTCGGGTTCGCGCTGGTGTCGTCATCGAGCTGCGATCAGCCAGAACCGGTGGTGGACCTCGCCGCGATCCGCGCCGGCGAACAGCACTACATCACCTTCCACCTCGCTCTAGACGGCGACGCGTGGAGAATCGACACGGATCTCCTGGAGATCCTGATCGAACGACTCGGCACTATCGCCGAGGTCGTACGCCCGCTCTCCCAACAGGGCTGACGGGCTGAGCGTCGTCCTTGACATATGCCTAAATAGGCATATAATCGAAGCACCATGGCCCGCTCATCGGCGACGTCGGATGTCTTCAGCGCGGTTGCCGAGGTGCACCGCCGCGACATCCTCGACGCGTTGATCACAGGCGAGAAGGCGGTCGGGGCGATTGTGAACGACCTCCCGATGTCCCAGCCTCAGGTGTCAAAGCACCTGCGGGTGCTGAGCGATGTGGGGCTCGTCAGGTGCCGGGCGGATGGCCGTCGCCGGCTGTACCGCCTCGACCCCGAGCACCTTCGCCCGTTGCACGAGTGGCTGGCCAAGTACGAGCAGGCGTGGAACGACCGGCTGGATCGGTTGGACGACTACCTCGCAGAGATCCAAGGACAAGGAGAGCCGCAGTGACTGATCGTCATGGGTCAGCAGTCTACGAACTGCCGAATGACCTCGACGTGCTCATCACCCGGGAGTTCGAAGCTCCCATCGACCTCGTCTTCGACGCGTTGACGAAGCCGGAGCACATGAGCAGATGGTTCCCGCCGAGCGGGTGTGAGATGAAGGAGTGCACTATCGACCTGCGCGTCGGCGGCGAGTACCACCAGGTGTTCGTGACCGAGGACGGAAACGAATGCTCGTTTCGCGGCACCTACCTGCAGATCGAGCCGCCCACCCGGACGGTCGAGACCTGGGTGTTCGAGGGGCGGCCGCATCTGGATGCCGTCGAAACCGTGGAGCTTCAGGAATCAAACGGGGTCACGACGATGACGATCCGGCTGACGTACCGCGACAAGGCGAGCCGTGACGAGGACATGAAGAGCAACGAGGACATCCAGGGCGAATCCAGCGGCCAGCAGCAGAGCTTCGACAAGCTGGAGGATCTCCTGAAGGAGCTGGTCGCCACCGAGGGGGCGGTCGCGCAGTAGCTGTGAAGAAAGCGGGCGAGGAGAATCGAACTCCCGTCTTGAGCTTGGAAGGCTCTTGCTCTGCCATTGAGCTACGCCCGCGCGGCCTCGACATAGTACCGCCGTAGGGGCGGCCGGCCCGGCCGGTCGCCCCGGCGACGCGGGCTACCATGACCACCCGATGGAGCGCCTGATCCTGCGCAGCGCAGCGGTCTGCACGCGCCGCCCGTGGTGGGTGGTGGCGATCTGGATCGTGCTTCTGGCGGCCGCCCTGCCGTTCTCCGGCAAGGCCCAGGGCGTGCTCTCCTCCGGCGGCTTCGACGTCCCCGGCTCGCAGTCACAGCAGGCGATCGACTACCTGAACAACCAGCCCGGTCGTGGCGCCTATTCGTTCTCGTTCCTGGTCGACGCGCCCACCGCCGCGGCCGCGCAGGCACGGGTCGCCCAGGTGCGCGCGCAGGTGGCCGCGCGCTATCCCGAGATCCACTTCACGACAGCGCCCCAGGACTCGCCCGACGGCAGCACCATCTCGTTCGTCGGCTTCGCGTCGGTCGACCAGAACCGCTCGCTCACGATCTCCCGCGACCTGAAGACCCTGGTGCAGCGCACCGATCCGCCGGTGCGCACCTTCCTGCTGGGCCCGTCCGCAAACTACGCCACCTTCCAGGACATCACCGAGCAGGGCCTGCAGCGCGCCGAGCTGCTGTCCTCGCCGGTGATCCTGATCGTGCTGCTGGTGCTGTTCGGCGCCGTGGTGGCGATGCTGGTGCCGGCCGCGCTGGGGGCGCTGTCGGTGCTGATCACCTTCGCACTCGTCTACCTGGTCGCCTCGCACACGGAGGTGTCGGTCTACGCGACCACGATGGTGACCATGATCGGCATCGGCGTCGCGGTGGACTACTCGATGTTCATCCTCGCCAGGTTCCGCGAGGAGCTGCTGGCCGGCGCCCCCACCGACCGGGCCGTCGCGACCGCGATGGCCACCTCCGGCACGGCCGTTGCCTTCTCGGGCATGACCGTGATCGTCTCGCTGGCCTCGATCTGGATCGTGCCGGTGCGCGCGGTGCAGTCGATGGCGCTGGCCGCGATCATGGTGGTGACCATTGCCGTGCTGGCGGCCATGACACTGCTGCCCGCCGTGCTGATGCTGCTCGGCGCGCGCATCAACGCGCTGCGCATCCCCGGCCGCAAGGAGCGGCCCGGCCGCGAGGGCTTCTGGATGCGCTGGACGCGTGGCGTCATGCGCCGTCCGCTGCTGTCTGCGCTGGGGGCCGCCACGCTGCTGATCGTGCTGTCGCTGCCCGCGTTGTCGATGGTGACCGCCAACCGGTCGCTCGAGCAGCTGCCGTCGTCCACCGATGTCAGAATAGGCAACGCGATCCTGACCAGGCAGATCACCGGCCCCGGCCAGGGCCGCGAGGGAGCGCTCACGATCCTGGTGCGCCCCCAGGACGCCGGCGGGTCCAGCCCGGCCGCCGTGGCTGCGCAGCTGCGGACCCGGCTGGCCCGGGATCCCCTGGTACAGGCTGCGACGGTCGAGCCGGCCGGGGCCAGCCAGATCGTGGTCGGGCTGCTGCGGGTCGACCCTGAGTCGAGCCAGGCGGTCGACGTGCTGGTGCCGCGCGTTCGCTCCTGGGTCGGCGACCGCGGGCTGGTGAGCGGCCTCTCCGCCTTCAACCACGACCTCAACACCGAGGTGGGGGACGACCTCTGGAAGGTGATGGCGCTGGTGCTGGGACTGTCCTACCTGGTGCTGCTGATGCTGCTTCGCTCCGTGCTGCTGCCGCTGAAGGCGGTGATCATGAACTTGCTCTCGATCGGCGCCTCATACGGCGTGATCGTGGCCGTCTTCCAGTGGGGCTGGTTTGACTGGACCGGCTATCACTCGCTGGGCCACATCAACACGCTGAATCCGGCGCTGATCCTGGCCATCACCTTCGGCCTGGCGATGGACTACGAGGTGTTCCTGCTGTCGCGCATCCGCGAGCGCTACGAGGCCACCGGCGACAACACGCGGGCAGTCGCCGAGGGGCTGGCGTCCAGCGCCCGCACCATCACCTCGGCCGCCGCCATCATGACCATCGTGTTCGCGAGCTTCGTGCTGACCGGGGTGCCTGCGATCAAGGAGATCGGCCTGGGCCTGGCCGTCGCGATCGCCGTCGACGCCACCATCACGCGGCTGGTGCTGGTGCCGGCAACCATGAGGCTGCTGGGCCAGTGGAACTGGTGGCTGCCTGGCTGGCTCGACCGGCGCCTGCCGCACATGGCGCACGACGCGCCACGCCGGGTTGCCTCCGAAATCGGCGATTAGCGCGTCCGGGTCTGTCCGACCCCCCTGCGATGCTTCTTTGTCCGGCCCGTAAGGTCGGCGCAGGCGGAAAGGACGGTCCTCACATGCTCTGGTTGATAGTCGGAATCGTGATCGGAATGGTTGTCGCCCTGGCGGCGCTGCGCCCGCGCCTGGCCGAGGTCGGGGTGTTGCGGCGCGAACGCGACGGGTATGCGAATGAGGCGTCGCGGCTCGAGGGCCGCCTGGAGAGCGAGCGGGCGATGGCCGAGGACCGGTTCAAGGCGCTGTCGGCCGACGCGCTGAAGCAGAACAACGAGCAGTTCCTGACGCTGGCCAGGCAGGCCCTGGGTACGTATCAGAGCGAGGCCAAGGGCGAGCTGGAGAAGCGCGAGAAGGCGGTCCAGCAGCTGGTGGCCCCGATCTCGGAACAGCTCAAGCTGGTGGACACGCGTCTGGAGCGGCTCGATCGGGACCGCGTCCAGAGCTCCAGCGTGCTGCAGCAGCAGCTGCGCACGATGGTCGAGTCGCAGGAGCGCTTGCGCGGCGAGACCGGAGCGCTGGTGGCGGCCCTGCGCAAGCCCCAGGCGCGTGGCCGCTGGGGGGAGATGCAGCTGCGAAACGTGGTCGAGATGGCCGGCATGGTCGGCTACTGCGACTTCGCCGAACAGGTGACGGTGCGCGACGACGATCGCACCCTGCGCCCCGATCTGGTCGTGAACATGCCCGGCGGCAAGAAGGTGGTGGTCGACGCCAAGGCGCCGCTGCAGGCCTTCCTCGACGCCTACGACGCCACCGGTGACGTCGACCGCGACCGGCACCTGGCCGAGCACGCGCGGCTGCTGCGCGACCACGTGCGCAAGCTGTCGGCACGCAGCTATTGGGCGCAGTTCCCGGAGGCGCCGGACTTCGTGATCCTGTTCCTGCCCGGTGAGCACTTCTACAACGCGGCGCTCGAGGCCGATCCGACGCTGATCCAGCAGGGCGTCGAGCAGAAGGTGCTGATCGCCACGCCCACCACCCTGATCGCGCTGTTGCGCGCCGTGCACTACGGCTGGCAGCAGGAGAAGGTGGCCGAGAACGCGCGCGAGATCAGCGAGCTGGGCCGCGAGCTGCACTCGCGGCTGGGCACCGTCGCGGGGCACGTGAACGCGCTCGGCAAGCGGCTGGGCGGCGCGGTGGACGCCTACAACTCCGCGGTCGGGTCGCTGGAGACGCGGGTGCTGGTCAGCGCCCGGCGCTTCACCGAGCACAGCGTGGTCGGCGAGGACAAGCAGATCCAGATGCTGGAGCCGGTCGACCGCGTGCCGCGCGTACCGCAGGCACCGGAGCTGGCGGCTGTCGACGACGACGAGGTGGTCGAGGCGCCGCGCACGCTGGGCGCCGCCTGACCGGTCACACCCGGGCGGTGCCGGCCAGACCGATCACCGTGCGCTCGAGCATCGCCCGCAGCGGGCCATCCGCGAACCCCTCCTGGGGGACCGACAGCTGCGTCAGCAGCGCGCCCTCGATCAGGTTGCTGAGGATCTCGGCGACCTGCCCGGGCTCGGCCAGCCCGGCGCTCCCCGCCAGCGACTCGATGCCGGCCAGGTAGGCCTGGTTCCAGCGCTCGGCCAGCGGCCGCAGATCTGGCCGCCGCCCCGCCTCCAGCACCAGCTCGTACTGCGCCGCCAGCGGCGCCTGGTCGTCGTCGCAGATGGCCGCCACCAGGCTCAGCAACCGGTCCACGAGCTGCGCGGGATCGGCCGGGCCGGGCGCTGTCGACTCGCGCCGCACCGCCGCGATCGAGCGATCGATCGCCAGCTCCAGCGCCTCGTGCATGAGCGCGTCCTTCGACGCGAAGTGGTAGGTGGTCGACGCCAGCGGCACGCCCGCCTCCGCCGCCACCGCCCGATGCGTCGCGCCGTCCGCGCCGTGCCGGGCGATCACGCGCAGCGTCGCCTCCAGGATCACCGCCCGGCGATCGCTCACGGCCCGGTCTGGCGCAGCCAGGCGCCGGCCCGCAGGCCCGACTCAATCGCTCCGTCGATGAAGCCGGCCCAGCCGGCGGCCAGGTCGGATCCGGCCAGCAGCACCGGGCCTTCCGGCCGCCGCATCTCCTCGTAGTAGCGGCTGTACCAGCCCGGCCGGTGGATCGCCCAGGTGCCGCGCGAGAACTCGTCGGCCAGCCAGTCGTGGGCGGACGCGCCAACCGCCCTGTAGCCCGGGATGATGCGATCGAGGTCGCCCTGTACGCGGGGCAGGTCGGTCGCGTCGTTCAGCGCGGCGTCGTAGCCGAAGCCGATCATCACCTGTGTGCCGTCGTCGTTCATGAACTCGGTGTCGAGGTAGCCGAAGGGGTGTCCCGGCCGGATCGCGTTCTGGGAGATCGGTTCACCCTCGGCGTGGATGAAGATCTTGATCCCGCGCGACGCCTGGCCGAGGGCGATTCCCTCCAGCTTCGGCTCCGACAGCGGCGGATCGAACTCGATCGCCGCGAGCGTGTTCAGCGGCACGGCCACCACCGCCCGCGCCGCCGGCAGCAGCTCGCCCGCGCGCGTCTCCACCTCGACGCCGTCGCCGCGCCGTCTCACCGCCGCGACCGGTGTGGACAGCCGCGTCTCGTATCTGGCACCGCCGGCGATCGCCTCCAGCAGCCCCCGGGTGCCCGTGGTCAGCGTCACCCGTCCGCCCGTGTACTGAGTCAGCGCCAGGCTGTAGCCGGAGAGCGCGTGCCAGCGAAGCACGCTGGCGGCGCCCGCCTCGTCCAGCGGGCCGTGGGCGAGCGACTCCAGCTCAGCCCACAGCACCTCGCGGTGCTCGTCGTCGAGGTCGAGCTCGTCCATCCGCTGGGCGATCGTGAGCCGGTCGATCCGCGCCAGCTGATCGATCGCGAGCGTCGGGTCGTGCGGATTCGGCAGCGACCGCTCGACCCCGTCCACGAACTGCAGCCAGCCGCTGTTCGCGATCGCGTCTCGCTCGGCGATCGTCCCGGTGCGCCGCTCGTCGCCCACGTACCAGGCGGTCACGTCGGGGTCGCTCGACAGCTCGACGGTCAGGCCGGCTCGGGTGATCTCGGAGAACGTGTGTGGCTGGTGCCAGTGCACCCAGCCGCCGCCGTACTCGATCTGGTGGCCGTTCCAGGGTGCCGTCCAGGTGCGGCCGCCCAGCCGGGCGCGCCCCTCCAGCAACAGCACACTGCGACCGTCCCTTGCCGCCTCACGGGCGGCGGTGACCCCGGCGAACCCACCGCCGACCACGACCACATCGTGCATGCCCGCTCCTTGGTCAGTGAGTGAGGGCTCCTGGTACAAATGTACCAGTTCCGTCAGTGCGGCGGCATGACCGGCGACAGCAGCGCGGTGCGGCAGGCACGCGTGCCGTGAGTGTCCTCATGGACGTCGGCGCTCTCGAGCACCCGCACGATCGCCCGCGAGGCGATGAACCGCAGCGGCTCGGGCTCCCAGCGGCGACTGTGGTGGCCGACCCACGGCAGCGTGGTCAGGTCGGTGTCGCGCCCCAGCACCAGGTCGGCCAGCGTGCGGCCGCCGATGTTGGCGGCGACCACGCCGTGGCCGGAGTAGCCGCCGGCGTAGCCGAGGCCGGTGCCGGGGTTGAAGTGAACGGCCATGCTCCAGTCCCGCGGCACCGCCAGCGGGCCCCCCCAGTGGTGGGTGATGGCCGCATCCGCAGCTGCCGGGAAGTGGCGGCGAAGCACCCGCTCCAGGCGCTCCCGCACCGAGTCGGAGCGCTCGTTCTGCTCGCTGATCGGATGCCGCAGCTGGTAGGGCGCGCCGCGGCCGCCGATCGCGATGCGGCCGTCGGCCGTGCGCTGTGCGTAGAAGAACAGGTGGTGGCGGTCTCCGATCAGGAGGCCGTCCCGCCAGCCCAGCTCGTCCCAGACCTCGGGCGGCAGCGGCTCGGTCGCGATCATCAGCGAGTACAGCGGCAGGTAGCGCAGCGACTGTCCCGGCAGCTGCGTGGTATAGGACTCGGTCGCGCGCAGCACCGTGGGTGAGCGCAGATCTCCTCCCGGGCAGCGAACACGGCCGGAGGCGAGCTCCAGCGCCGGCGTGCGCTCGTGGATGACCACACCCAGCCGCTCGCAGGCCTCGGCCAGACCGCGAACCAACCGGGCCGGGTCGATGCGGGCGCCGTGCGGCGAGTACGCGGCCGCGATGCGCCCGCCGACCCGCGCGTAGTCGTCGGCCTGCTCGGGCGTCAGCGTCCGCCAGTCCTGCTCGCCGGCGCCCAGCGCGCGCGCCGAGCGCTCGCTGTCCGCCAGCCGCCGCTCCTGCGGTGGGCTGGTGGCGACCATCAGCCAGCCTGCCTTCAAGAAGCCGCAGTCGATGCCCTCCTGCTCGATCACGCGGCCGATCTCGTCGACCGTCGTCTGCGTCTCGCGCTGTGCGCGCACGACGGCGTCCTGCCCGTGGCTGCGGCGGTAGAGCTTGGCGCTGCCCGATAGGCCGGATGAGACCCAGCCGCCGTTTCGGCCGGACGGGCCGTAGCCGGCGATCTCGCTCTCGACCACGGTCACGCGCAGGTCTGGCTGGTGCCGTTTCAGGTAGTACGCCGACCACAGGCCGGTGAACCCCGCGCCCACGATCGCCACGTCACAGTCGGCCGACGCCTCCAGGGAGCGCCGCGGCGTCAGCGACCCGGGCAGGGCGTCCAGCCACAGGCTGCGCGCGCGGTATCGGGCTTCGAAGGGCTCGGCTGGCACGGCGGGTGAGTCTAGCGAGCGGTCCTGCGCGGCCGGTCAGTTGGCGGTCGGGCTGACGCACGGCGGGTTCGCTGGCGAGGAGCTTCGGAACCGTTCCGGGCTGCGTAGCGTCTCACGAGGTATGTGGCGAAACGTTCTGCTGGGGGTGGTGCTCGCCGGGATGCTGGCGGGGTGCAGCCGGGGCGGCGCGAATGTGCCTCTGACAGCCGGAACGGGACCTGAAGGACAGGTGGTGTCCGATCGAGGGGTCGCCGGCGCAGCTGCCGGGATCGTCACCGGGCGAGTGTTCACCACCGCCTGCGGTGGCCCGGCGGCGTCATCGTGCTCGTTGCGCGTCTATCGCGGCTCGCTCGCGTTCTGCTCGACGATGGACGAGAAACGCCTGTGTCCAACGGCGAAGGTCGACGGCAGCGGTCACTACACGATCAGGCTGCGGCCGGGACGCCACGCCCTGATCCCGGATCCCGGGAACGGCAACGTCGTCTACGTCAAGCCACGCTGGGTCGTGGTTCACAGCGGGCAGACGACGACCGTGAACATCAACGGCGGAAACCTGATGAGTTGACCGTGAGCATCCTCATCTAGCATCGGGCCATGGACCTTCCGCCCGGATACCGGCTGCGGGCGCCAGTGATCGAGGACGGCCCTGCGATTGCCGACATGCTGAACGAGGAGACGGTGGCGCTAACGGGCGTGCCGGTCGCCAGCGTCGAGTGGGTCACGACCGCCTGGACAGCTCCCGGCGCCAGGCTCGACCGCGACTTCGGCGTGATCAACGACAAAGGCGGAGCGATCGCCGGCTACTTCATGCTCGCCTTCGAGCCGCCCCACACCACCGTGTTCGTGATCGCCGCTGTGGCGTTGTCCCACCACAACCGCGGCATCGGGTCGGCCATCGTCGCAGAGGTCGAGCGGCGCGGCCGGGAGCTGGCCGCCGGTCACGACGACGTCACCCTTCGAATCGGGGCGCTGGCGGGCGAGCCGAGGGTGGCGGCGCTACTGACCGCCCACGGATTCCGCGAGGTGCGGGTGTTCTGGTCGATGACGCTGCGGTTCGGCGGGCCGCCGCCGCCCCCGGCTGACGTCGCGGGTATCGACGTCAGAGCCCTCGTTCCCGGCCAGGAGCGTCAGGTCTACGAGTGCGCCGCCGCGGCGTTCGAGGATCACTGGGGCGACGGGTTCTCATCGGAGGAGTCGTGGCTGCATCGCAACGTCCACGCCAGCGACACCTTCGATCCCGGGCTGTGGTATCTGGCCTGGGAGGGCGAGCTGCTGGTGGGCGTGCTGCTGGCTGCCGCCGAATCTGAAGAGGATCCCGAGCTCGGGTACGTCGGCTGGCTGGGCGTGCGCCGCGAGGCCCGCGGCCGCGGCATCGGCGAGGCGCTGCTGCGCCGCAGCTTCGTGAAGTTCTACGAGCTCGGGAAGCTGGGCGCGCAGCTGGTGGTGGACAGCGAGTCGAGCACCGGCGCCAATCGGCTGTACGAGCGCGTTGGCATGACTGCACGGCCGCGGTTTGCCAACTGGGACCGCGCGTTGCTTCCCGCCGACTGACCGTTTCCGGCCGGCTGTGACCACCCGTACACGGGTAGGCCTTGCCCCCCAGATGGGGGATGCGTCACATCGTTGGGGGATGCCAGGATGGTTCTGCAGGGGGACGAGCAGGACGGATCACAACCGATCTCCCTGTGAGGCCGAGGGTCGGCCACAACGGAAGGGGTCTTCCGGTGAATCTCCAACGAGCCTCCGTGCTCGTCGCTGCGCCCTTTGCGTGGCTCGTGTTTACCGCCACGGCGTCTGCGAACGCGCTGCCCGTGGCCGGTATCTACCAGGTCTGGGGAAACGATTCCGGCGCCACCGCACCCTATGTGCGCGGCGGCCAGATCACGCTCGACTGGGCCACCATCGAGCCCCAGCGCAATACCTTCAACTGGAGCTCGCTGGACTCGGAGCTGAAGTACTACGCCTCGATCGGCAAGGTCGCGACCGTGCAGGTCAACTCGACGACCAAGCCGGCCTGGCTCTGGAACGTGGTCGCGCGCTGCGGCACGGTGCAGAAGCAGGCCGTTCCGCAGTACTGGGATCCCGTCTACATGACGGTGCAGACCGAGCTGGTGTCGGCGCTGGCGGCGCACCTCAAGGCTTCGCCGTATGCGTCCACCGTCGCCCTGGTGCGCTCCGCTCCCAACGCGATCGGCACCGAGCTGACCGACCTGCCCTCCGGCTACACCTGCACGGCCACGCCGTCCGGCCACAAGGTCAAGACGCTCTGGTCGAAGGACGTGCGCAGCGCCTACTACTACAACGTCATGAACCTGTACCGACAGCGGATGCTGCCGCAGATCCCGGTGGCGCTGAGGGCGCAGGTGTGGACACAGTGGCCGGGGCACTCTCCGATGACCTGGCTGGGGACCGGTGGCGCCATGATCATGGGCACCGGCTCGGACATCGACCCGCAGCCGATCCGCGACGCCTTCGACCTGTTCGCCTATAACCAGGTGCGGATGGGCAGCACCAACGCCTACTGGGAGCCGATCAGCTACGCCGGCAAGAAGAACCTCGTCAGCTGGAACTACTGGCGGATCCTGCTGGAGCTGGACAAGGGCGTGCGTTCGATCGCCGTCTATGGCAACGTGCTCAGCCAGGGGCAGACGAACCCGGAGTTCCGGGCCGCCTTCGACTTCGCGAATGCGTACGCGGGCCATCAGTGGGATCCGGCTGGAACGCCGGGCGCGTGGGTGGCCCTGCGGCAGGGAACGGGCCGCATGGCGGGCAACTTCACCTGGTTCATGACGCAGCTGAACCCGTCCACCACCTCGGTGCCCGTCGACAGCAACGCCGGCGCGTCGATGATCGGACCGGCCACGCAGCGCTTCGGCCGCTACGCACGCAAGGTTACGGGCGGTACAACCACCAACACCATGAGCTTCGCCCTCGATCCGACCTTCCGGACCGACCTGGCGTCGGCGTTGACCACGCTGCGCGTCACCTACCTGGACACCGGCGCCGGCAGCTTCAACGTCAGCTGGGGCACCGGTCCCGGCCAGACGGTGACGATCACCAAGACCAATACCGGCAGCTGGCAGACGACGCACATCCCGGTTGCCGGGATCGACTACACGGCCGGCCTTGCGGGGGGCGCCGACATCACCGTGTCCGAGCTGGGAAGCGACTCCACCGACTTCCAGATGGTGGAGGTTGCGGTGGCAGGGCGCTGATCAGGCCGTTCTACGCGTAATATGTGCGAATGAACACGGGTGAGCAGCGCGAACTGCGGCAGTGGGCCGATCAGCTGTGCGAGGCGGATGACCCGGAACGGCGTGCGATGGGCCGGGCGATCGCGATGCTGCTCGACCGCATCGAGGAGCTCGAGAACGAGCTCTCGGCGGCGCCGGTGGCGGCCCCCAACGGTGACTCCGAGCCCAACCTGGAGCCGTCGTGGCATCAGCAGCCGGACGTGGTCGGGCCACCGAGGAGCCTGGCCGAGCCGATCAGCGTCGGCGAGGACACCCAGCAGCTGAGCCTGCGCGACCGGCTGCGCCACGCCGCCGACAACCTCCGCGAGCGCGGCGAACGCTGAACGGCCGGGTAGCCGATGCCGCTAGCTGCCGGCCGCCCAGGCTCGTAAAGTCGAGGGGTGACCGTGCGTGGCTCCGATACGGTACCGGTGAACGACGCTGCCTGGGATCAGGGGGCCGAGGACGCCTTCCACCAGGCGTTGCCGACGATCCTGGACGAGGTGTTCGGCCAGCACCGGCTGGATCAGCTGGTGACTGCTATCTGCGACGGTGGCGAGGAGCTCGTGCCGGACGTCACCCTGCGCCTCGAGGGGTTGGACGTGCGCTGTCTGGCCGGGCGTATCTTCGATTCGCCCGGTGCGGCTCCGCCTGAGGACGGCGATAGCTTCGCTCTGCTCGATCTGCGGCCGGGGCAGATGGCCGTGCGCATCCCGATGTCGAGCTCCGGCATGCACCTCGCCGACCTGGTGGCGGTGCGCGAGGGCGGAGCCTGGATCGGCGCCCAGCACCGCGGCCAGCTGCGCCGCTTCGCCGACATGGTGGCGCCGTTCTTGTACGCGCAGCTCGAGCGCGACGAGCTGCGCCGGGCGGCGCTCACCGACCAGCTTACGGGCCTCGCCAACCGGCGCGCCCTCGACCACGTGCTGGAGCAAATGTGCTCCCAGCAGACGCACCTGTGCATGCTGCTGCTGGACGTGGACGGGCTGAAGGAGGTGAACGACGCCATCGGCTACGCGCAGGGCGACCATCTGATCAGCACGCTGGCCCGCTCGATCACGGAGTCGATCGCGCCGCGTCACATCGCGGCCCGCATGGGCGGCGACGAGTTCATCGTGATCATGCCCGACACCACGCGGAAACAGGCCCGGAAACGAGCCAGGAAGATCGCGCGGCGGTTCGATAAGCAGCCGCTGCATCCGCGCGTGTTCGAGATCAGCGGCGGCGTCTCGATGGGCGTGATCGAGGCCAAGCCGGGGGAAGGCCCGCTGGAGCTGGTGCGGCGGGCTGCGCGCTCGATGCGCGTCAACAAACGCCGTCGCCGCACCGATCGCGGCTGAGCGATCTCACCAAAGCGGAGCTGGACGCGTTGTAGGTGATGTTCGCCAACCATCGGAGGGAGATCGCATGCCAGCCTTCACAGTCAGCCCGCTGCCCGCGTCGCTGGTCGACCAGGCCCGGAGCGCCGCGCTCGCCGACGGCACCGCCGTCGAGGTGACGAGCAACGACGATGCCCCCTTCCCGGTGCGCTGCTGCCTGCACGACGCCACCGCCGAGGAGGGCGTGCTGCTGCTGTCCGTGCAGCCGCGGAGCGCCGACAGCCCCTACGCAGCGCCCGGGCCGGTCTACATCCACCGTGACCGCTGCGCCGGCTATCACCTCCAGGGAAACGTGCCGCAGATCCTGCGCGGGCGGACGCTGTCGCTCCGTGGGTACACGGACGAGCACATGATCACCGGCACGGCCGTGGTCGCCGGCGACGATGTCGAGACCGCCGCGCAGCAGCTGCTCGCCGAGCCCGGAACTGCGTACCTGTTCGTGCACTTCGCCGGCCCCGGATGCTACGCATGTCGCATCGATCCGGCCGCATGAGGTCGGTTTGGACGGGCCATTACGGGGTAGGCACCCAACATGCATGGGGACGACCAGCTTGAGGTGCGAGACCGCGACGCCGCCCAAGGTGCGCCGATCGTCGATGACAGCCCGCCCCGGCGCCGCCGTCGGCTTGCGATCATCGCCGCCGGGACGCTGACCGGCCTCGTGGTGGGTGGCTTGGTGGTGCTGCTGGTGGATGCGCCGCGAGCGACCGGCAGCGGCGACAACCCGGCTGTCTGGGTGTTCGGCCTGCCCGGCTTCCTGGCCATCGCGGGCACCGTGATCGGCTGGGTGGCGGCGGGACTTCCCAGCGTGGAGGTGGTGGACGCCCCCGTGCGCCAGCGACGCTTCCGCCGCGCGGGCCGTGCCGCCACGACCGAGCGGGGCCAGCTGCCCGGCTCTGAGGTGCCGCCGCGCTACGCCACGACTCCGCGTGACCGCCACCCGTCCAGTTAGCTCTCCGTTTCCGATAGTCTCGCCCCATGGGCTATCGAGTCGTGTGCATATCGCGTGACGTGGGTGCCGGTGGCGAGGACGTCGGCCGTGCGGTGGCGTCCCAGCTGGGCTTCCGGTACGTGGACGAGGAGATCGTGCGGCGGGTGGCCGAAGAATCGGGGCTCGACCACGCCAGGGTGGCGGGAGCCGAGGAGCGGCGAGGGTTGGTCGCGCGCCTGCTGGACGCGGTCGAGCAGTCAGCGGCCGGCCTGCCCGAGCCGTACATCTATGCGGCCGACGTGCAGTTGCCGGCCGCCCCGGGGGAGGACGTCCGCGAACTGATCCGCGAGGCGGTACGACAGACGGCCGACGACGGCGACGTTGTGATCGTGGCCCACGCCGCGTCGCACGTGCTGGCCGGGCGAACGGAGGCGCTGCGGGTGTGGGTCACCGGGTCGCCCGATGCGTGCGCCGAACGGCTGGTCGCCACCTCCGGGGTGGATGCCAAGCGCGCAGGCGAGCTGGTCGAGGGCGGCCGCAAGGCCCGCGCCGAGTACCTGCGCCGGTTCCACAATGTCAAGCAGGAGCTGCCCAGCCAATACGACGTGGTGCTGAGCACCGATGTGCTGAGCGTGGATGACGCGGCTGCCGCCGTGGTCATGCTGGCTAGATGATTGATTCCACGTCCCCGCGCGCCTGACCGCCCGTCTGCCGATGGTGTGCGTGTGGCTGCGGTGCTGCGGTCGGGAACCGGCGCATCGCGGCGTCGTCGGTCGGGCCGATATTCCCGATATCGGCCCGATCCTTGTGCTGCTTGTTTTCCGACCGCTCAGGACATCACGGCGACGTGGAATCAATCATCAAGCTGTTCCACAGCGCGGCAGGTAGCCGCCGCGCACGGTCGCGGCGAACGCCTTGCCGCCCGCGCTGTAGCCGACCACGAGCGGTTGGCGCAGCGCCGACACCTGCGCGGGCCGGCGGGTCCCGCAGCCGCGCGCCCGGAAGTGGAAGTCGACCTGCAGCGTGGCGCGCGGCGGCAGACGCAGGTCGAACGGCGGGGTCGACTGCCGCTGTGGCGGCCCGAACGTAGCGCCGGTGCGACTGATCCGCTTGATCGCGATGTCGTCGACGCGCGCGCCCAGCGGCAGCAGCACCGACGTCACCGTGATGGGATGGTCGCCCGCGTTCTGGACGTCGGCGAAGGCTAGGTGCAGAGCGGGGTCGGCGGGCGCTGACAGGTAGGTCGCGCCGAGGCTCTTGAACGCGACCGGGAGGGTCTGGTCGGGAACCGGCGTGGACGGCGCGGCTGTCGGTGCGGCCGGGCCCGGCGAGACCAGCAGGATCACCGTCGCCGCCAGCGCCACCAGCGCCGCCGCGGCCAGCGACACCGGCCCCGCGGGGCGACTGCTGCGTCGTGCGGCAACTGCAGCCATGACGGCACCATACGCCGAACGCGGGCGTGGATCGGCCTACCATGCCAGGATGCTCGCGGGCACACACGGGATGCATCTGGGCGGCGGCTGGACGACGGCCGGCGTGATCGTGACGGCGTTCGTGGCCGCCTGGCTGATATCGCGCGCGTCGGGGATCGTGGCCGAGTTCGCGGTGCGCCGGTACGAGCGCCGCCAGCTCGGCGACGAGTCAGCGCCCGCCGACACCGGCGTGCTGCTGCGCCTGAACCGCCGCGAGACCATGATCTCGCTGGTCCGCACCAGCATCCGCTACCTGGCGTACGGGTTCGCGATCGCGATCTCGATCGGCCAGCTGCTGGGCTGGTCCAAGAGCACCGCGATCGCCGGCGCGTCGCTGCTGGTGGTGCTGATCGGGTTCGCCGGCCAGCGCTTCCTGACCGACCTCGTCGCCGGCCTGCTGATGTTCTTCGAGGGCTGGTTCTCGGTCGGCGACACGATCGTGATCGAGCCGCTCGACCTGTCGGGGGTGGTGGAGGAGGTGTCGCTGCGCTCGACCACGCTTAGGGCCGTCACCGGTGAGACGATCCGGGTCAACAACTCACAGATCTTCGGCGCCCGGATCCTGCCCAGCGGCGCCCGCGAGGTCGAGATCGAGCTGTTCGTGACCGACAGCGACGAGGCTCGGCGGCTGGTCGAGGACGTGGCCCAGATCGTGCCGGCCGGCCCCACCCGGTTCGTGCGCCGCCCGGTCGTGGTGGAGCTGGAGGCGCTGGACGTGCAGCTGACGCGGATGCTGATCAGCGCCACGGTCGCCCATGGCCGCGAATGGCTGGTCAACGATTTCCTGCCGGACATCCTCAAGGAGCGGGCGCCGGAGGGGCTGATCGCGCACGGCCCGGTGGTGATGTTCGTGGATGACCGCGCCACCCGCCGCTTCGCGCGGTCGATGCCGGCGTCCTCGCGGCAGCCGCGCTAGCCGCGCGGAATCACCGCTCTAGTCGTAGTCGATCACGCCGGCGGCCTGCGTCTGGGTGAACTTCACCTTCGGGCAGGTGTGAAGCGGTGCGATCCAGGGCTTCAGCGGATGCTGGAACTGGAACGCCGAGCGCAGCGAGTTGACCTTCCGCTCGCGCGAGGTCAGCAGGGGTAGCCGGAAGTTCTCGGCCGCGAACTTGATCACCGACGTGAAGTCGTAGGTGTCGTGGTCGATGCCGCGCTTCGCCCAGGGTGAGATCACCAGCAGCGGCGAGCGCGGGCCGAGTCCGAAGCGATCGAACCGCGGCGGGGGGACGTGATCGTAGAACCCGCCGAAGTCGTCCCACACGATCACGATCGCGGTGCTCTTCCAGAGCGGTGAGCTCTCGATCGCATTCACCTGGCGTGCCGTCCAGTTCTCTCCCTGGCACAGCGAGGGGCCGCCTGGGTGGTCGCTCTCGTTGAAGGGCGGGGTCATCCACGTGATCGAGGCCAGGTGTCCCTGCTTGAGGTCAGACGTGAACCACTGCCAGGGCGCATAGTGCTGATCCCAGGTGACGCTCTCCCGCACCCGCTTGACCGAGTCCAGCGCCACCCAGCCGTAGCCGAGCTGGCCCGGCATCGCTCCGTAGGTGCTCCAGGTCACGCCGGGATGGCGCGTGGTCTGACCGGCCACGCTGGGGATGTCCACGCAGACCGACTTTCGTCCGACGATCGACATCGTGTCGAGCGAGGGGATCGGAACGGTGGTGTCGGGCGGCCCGTCACATCCCCACCAGCGGGTGCCGGAGCTGGGTCCGTCGATCACCCCGGCGGACTGGCCGGCCACGGTGAAGAGGTGGTTCGGGTAGCTCGAGCTCGGCACCGACGTGAACATGCGGTCGCCGAGGCCATAGCGGTGCGCCCAGCCCCAGTAGTCGGGCAGCTGCCCCGGGCTGGCGGTGGTATAGGCGAGCGTCGTCTCCTGTCCGGCCTTGTCCTTGGTGGCGGAGAAGCCGTTCATGGCTCCCTCGTTGATGTCCTTCACCGCCCAGAAGTGGTTGTGCTGGAGGTCGACCTGCTTGTCGGGCAGCGGGCCCAGCCGGATCGTGCTGCCGTCGAGTGCCTTGCCGGCCGTGGCACCGTCGCCCTCAGGGAAGCGGCCGAACAGGTTGTCATAGGTGCGGTTCTCCTTGACGATGTAGACGATGTGCTTGATCGGTGTCGTCGAGGGCGCGGCCGGCAGCGAATCGCGCTTCGGGGCTGGCGGCGGTGGCGCGCTGGCCTTGACTGGCGCCCACGGGTCGACCGGCGTCTCGCCGGTGGTAACCAGCATCAGGGCGACGAGGCCGATCACGACGAGGATCAGTGGGAGCGCCGCTCGTCGCCCGGCAGGGAAGGATCGCACGGGGACGCATACTGCCACAGCTGATCTCGAGCACGATGAGAGAGGAGTTCAGGTTCGCGCCTGCAGCAGCTCCTGGCGAAGCAGGGCGTCAGGCTGCTCGCCGTCGCTCGCGAAGGTGACCCGCCCGGTCGGCGATATCACGTAGAACGTCGGGAAGGACTGCAGGTGGTACTCCGACGTGACCGGCCCTGACGCGCCCGGTTGCGTGAACGACCCGGTCGGCGTGCCCTGGTCGAGCAGCGCCGGGTAGGGCAGCCCGAAGTAGCGATGGAAGGCGTAGACGCTGGCGGCGTTCTCGGAGTCGGCGTTGATCGAGACGAACGCGACGCCCTCGGGCTGCAGTTCCCTCGCGAGCTTGGCCAGGTGCGGTGCCTCGGCCTGGCAGTGGGGGCACCACGTCGCGAACAGCTCCAGCAGCACCGGCTTTCCGCGGAAGTCCGACAGGCTGACGGTCTGTCCCTGGGGGGTCTTCAGCGTGAAGCCCGGAGCGAGCGTGCCCGGTTTCAGCAGGTTGGGGTTGGTGGGAGGCCGGGCCGCGCTGGCGGGCTCGTTCTCGAGCACGCCCACACCCGGCTCGGTGGTCGTGTGGAAGCCGATGGCTGCGGCGGCGCGTTTCAGCGCTGCCGGCGCGTTGCGGTCGGCCGCCGACGTGGTATGTGCCGGCGGCGGTGCGGCGGCGGTCTGTGACCGCGCCACGATCGCGGCGGTCGCCGCCACCACGATCAGCGCCACACAGGCCGTAGCGGCCCAAACCAGTCGCTGTGTTCGATGACGGCGGGCCGCCTCGGCGGCCTCCCGTGGCCTTCGGGCTGTGCCCATCTCGGTTCCTCCTTCCCGGGCCGCTGCGGGCCCGGTCACTGGTCAGCGGTCTCGCTCACCACGACCGCGGGCAGCACGCCACGCGGCCATGCTGCTGCGAGTCGCCGGTGCGCGACCTACGAAGCCGGGACCGATACGGGTGGTGCACGACCGCGTACGCCGCCGGCGAACCGCCGCAGGCGACGGTGCTCGGAGGTCAACGGCGCCCGCAGCCTGACCGACTCCGAAACCAGAGCCAGCGCATGGGCGATCGCGGCTGCGAGCGTCTCCGCGGCCCGTCGCACGGCGCGGCTGGCGAGCGCGACGATCGCGGCGGCTGCGATCGCCAGCAACAGGTGCAGCGTCAGGCTGCCGGCAGGCCCGTCGTGGGCGGGCGCTCCCGCCGCCAGCAGGGCATAGTGAGCGCAGCCCTGGCAGACGAGCATGGCTCCCACCAGAGCGCTGAACGGGATCGCGTCGGGCACGGGCTGGGAGCCTTCCGGGAGGCGGCCCGCGCCGGCGCTCTCGGCCCGTTCGCGAAGCGCCAGCACCAGCTTCAGGGTCAGCACCAGCCCGGCCAGGGCCATGGCGGCGCCCAGTACGGCCGCGGCCAGCCAGCGGCGATCGGCGAGCCCACCGGGGCCGGCGTGTGCGATCACCGTTCCGACGGCCGAGAGGCCCGCGATTCCGCCAATCTGGACGAATCTCACCGGTCGCATCAACTCAATATGGCGCACGAGCATTGACGTTCGCCAATTTCTAGGGCCCGGTCGCGAGCCGGACGCGCACCTCGTCGACATCGGGCCCGGGCACCGGCCGGCGAGCACCGTCAGGCAGGAAGCCGGCGGCTGCGTAGACCGCGGCAGCCCGGTCGTTGCCGGCGAAGTACCAGAGCACGACGGGATCCAGCCCGCGCACCCGCAGGTCGTCGACCAGCCACGTCAGCATGGCGCGGCCCGCGCCCCGGCCCTGGTTCGCCGGGCGCACGTAGAGGCCGGCCACCTCTCCGGCGCCGCGGGCGTCGTCGTCGGGGCATGGCTCGCTGCGGCCATAGCCGATCACCTCGTCGCCGTCACAGGCAACGATCAGGCGGTGGCCTTCCGGTGGCTGCCGCGCGTACGCGCCCCATTCAGCCGACTCCTGGGCCACGTCGAGGCCGGCCAGGAACGCGGGGGAGAGCAGGCCGGCGTAGGCTCGCCGCCAGGTCTCGACCTTGATGGCGCCGATCGCGTGCCCGTCGGATTCACGGGCCGCGCGGAGGGTCGGATCGGAGTCCGGCGTCGCCTCTACCCGATCGGGGTGGGCGCGGCCGGCTGGGCGACGCCGATCATCGAGTCGCGCGTGATCAGCGCGGCCAGCTCCTCCTCGCTCATGCCCTCGGTGCCTGCGGGACGGCGTGGCATCACCAGGTAGCGGATATCGGCGGTCGAGTCGAGCACCCGTAGCTCGACGTCGTCGCCCAGCTCGAGGCCGAACTCATCCAGCACGCCGCGCGGGTCGGAGACTGCACGCGAGCGGTAGGGAAGGCTCTTGTACCAGGCCGGCGGAGGGCCGAGCAGGGCACGCGGGTAGCAGGAGCAGAGCGTGCAGACGACCATGTGATGCACGTCCTCGGTGTTCTCGACCGCGACCACCACCGGTGACGGTCCGGGATCGAGGCCGAGCTCGAGCGCCGCCGAGCGGGCGTCGGCCAGGAGCCGCTGCTTGAAGTCGGGATCGACCCAGGCTCGTGCCACCAGGCGGGCACCGTCGGCGGGCGACCGTGATACCAGCCAGTCGATGCGATCGCGGACATCCTCGCGGCTGATGGCGCCCTTCTCGATCAGCAGCTGCTCCAGTGCCCGGGCGCGGGCTGCAGCCGGCGGCTCGTCGCCGTTGCCGATCGGCTCGTGAGGATGGTCGTGCTCGTGCTCGCTCATTCTGCGTCCTCCAGCCAGTGCTCGAACAGGTCGAGGTAGATGCGGTCGCGGCCTTGCCCGGGGTAGTCGGGCCACACGTCGCGCTGGGAGAAGCCGACCAGGTAGAGCGGCTGCTGGGGCAGGCCGTCGGCGCCGTACGCCCGCGTCTCGGGGTTCGTGAACGAGGGGTGGGCCCGCTCGACGGTGCCGGTCTTGCCCTTCACATAGCCGGGCGTGCGGTGGTGGCCCTCGTGCGACCGGGCCGCGATCCGCACCCGTTGGCCGGGGTGGTACGTCATGCGCCGGCCCTCGCGTCGACCTCGCCGGGCGCGAGCACGCCCTTCTCGGTCATGTTCGCCTCGATTGAAAACAGCCAGCGCTCGTAGTAGGAGGCGCGCTCGTACTGGCCGGGCGGCATGCTCTCGATGCCGCGGCGCATCTCGTCGACGTTCATCAGACCACGGCCGCCGAGCGCGCCCGCCAGCGCGTCGGTCAGGAGCTCCCAGTCGGCGAGCTCGTGCTCGCTGCGGTCGATCGGCGAGTCGTCCGGCCAACCGCCGCGGTCATGCGTGGGGCGTTCCATGGAGCGATCGTAGCGGTCGTCGCTAGAGTGCTGCCACCATGCCCCGCCGGTTCCAGCAGGTCGATGTCTTCACCTCCGTCGCCTACCTGGGCAACCCAGTCGCGGTGGTGCTCGACGGCGAGGGGCTGGACGACGACCAGCTGCCCCGCTTCTCGAGCTGGACGAACCTGTCGGAGACCACGTTCGTGCTGCCGCCGACCAGCGACGACGCCGACTACCAGGTGCGGATCTTCTCGCTGGAGCGGGAGCTGCCGTTCGCCGGGCATCCGACGTTGGGCACGTGCCACGCCTGGCTCGAGGCCGGCGGTGTCCCACGTTACGCGGATCAGATTGTGCAGGAGTGCGGCGCCGGCCTGGTGCGGGTGCGGCGAACGACGGATGGTCTGGCCTTCGCGGCGCCGCCGCTGGTGCGCTCGGGAGATGTGGACGAGCAGCTGGTCGAGCGGATCGCTGGGCTGCTGCGGATCGATCGCGGTGAGATCGTCGATAGCCAGTGGGTTGACAACGGCCCGGGCTGGGTGGCGGTGCTGCTGCGCGACGCGGAGGCGGTGCTGGCGCTGGAGCCTGGGTACGTGGACATCGACCTGGGCGTCGTGGGCCCGTACCCGGACGGTTCCGAGGCGGCCTTCGAGGTGCGCGCGTTCTTTCCCAAGTCGGGAGCGACGGCCGAGGATCCGGTGACGGGTAGCCTCAACGCCTCGCTGGCCGGGTGGCTGCTGGAAAGTGGCCGGGCGGCCACGCCCTACGTGTCCAGCCAGGGCACGGTGCTCGGCCGGCAGGGTCGCGTCCACGTAAGCGCGGACGGCGACGGGACGATCTGGGTCGGCGGAGGCACGGTCACGTGCATCCGCGGCGAGGTCGAGCTCTAGCTGTTGCCGTCGATGGGAACGCGCCCCCCGCAGGCGTCCCCGACAACGGCTACCGGTGAGACGCGAACAGCGGTGTGAGCAGCGCCTGCAGCTCGGCCTCGCCACGCATGTCGTCCAGCTCGCGTCCGATCGGGTCGTCGAGCCTGCGGACGAGGAGCAACGCCACGCCGATGCCGATCAGCAGTGTGATTATGAGAACGGAGTCCATGACCGAAGTGTCGCTGCCGCGGCCGATCGGCGCCTACGCGGAAGTGGGCGATCGGCGCCCGTTTGTGGGAAATCCGCCGGTTGTTTTGCCAACAACCCCGTGAGAGGATGCCGGCGTGGGGATGAAACCGGCTGAGCATCCGCTCGTCACCGGGCTGCCGGAGCCTGTCCGAGTCGATCTGGTCGCGCAGGTGAGACGCGTGTCGCACCCTGCCGGGGCGGTGATCCTGGCGGAGGGCACTCTCTCCACCGACTTCTTCCTGATTCTCGAAGGCACCGTGGAGATCGTCCGCCGCCAGGAGGTCCTGGCGACGCTGGAGGCAGGGTCGTTCTTCGGCGAGCTGGGCGCGCAGGACGCCGGACCGGGATATGCGATGGCACGCAACGCCACGGTTCGCGCGCTGACCGCCGTCGAGCTGGGCGTGCTCGACGAGGAGGCGTTCACGGCGGTGTTCCGATCGGTGCCCGAGTTCCGGGACGCGATTCACGCCACCTCCGATCGGCAGCGCTAGATCCGCGCCCGATCGATGGTACCTGCCCTGGCAGGTGACCTCCCATGCGCGATCGCTGCGATGTGGTCGTGGTCGATGGGTACGGCGGATCACTCGTTAGAGGGGCGGTCAGGTGTGCCTTTTCGTCGATAGCAAAGTGTTCGACCCTTGACCCCAGGAGGAAAGCATGACGGAGTTTCTGCAGAAGATGCAGGATGAGGCCGGCCAGACCATGGCCGAGTACGCGGTGGTGCTCGGCGTGATCACGATCGCCGTTGTTGTGAC
>DATNEO010000076.1:0-13020 GCA_035553035.1 Gaiellales bacterium
CTGGGCACCTCGCCCCAGAGCGACTCGAGCCGGTAGAACGATCGCGCGTCGGGCGTGAACACGTGCACGATCACGTCCAGGTAGTCGAGCAGGATCCAGTCGCCCTGCCGCTCACCGTCGATGTTGCGGGAGAGGATCCGGTCGCGCTTCAACGCCTCCCGGATCTCGGACGCGATCCCCTGCGTCTGGCGCGTGTTGCGGCCGGAGCAGATCACGAAGTGGTCCGTATAGCTGACCACATCGCTCATGTCCAGGATCACGATGTCAGAGGCAAGCTTCTCGTCCGCCAGTGCGGCGATGCGATGTGCCAGTTCGAGACTCGTGGTCAGGTGATCAGCTCCAAATACCCTCTCAAGCAGCCTAGCACGGAGGTCTGCCGTAGAGCCGGCGGGCCTTGATCAGCCCCAGCACAGCGGGATCCACCGCGTCCTCCCCCATCCCCTCCGCCAGGCGTTCGCGGACGGCCGTCGACGACAGGTCGACGGAGGCCATGACGAGGTCGGTCACGTTCGCACCGGGAGCACAGACATACCCCTCGCGCGGGGCCACCGCCAGCGACGCCAGCTGCAGGATCTCGTCTGGTTCGCGCCAGCTGCGCAGATCGCACTGATCGGCGCCCACGATCAGCACCAGCTCGCCCAGCGGCGCCAGCGCTCGCAGCGTCTCCACGGTGTAGCTCGGTCCCTCCCGGTCGAGCTCGATCCGGCTGACCTCGACGCCGGGCTCGCCGGCGAACGCCAGCTGCGCCATCCGCAGGCGGTCTTCGGCCGGCGTCGGTGAGGCATCGCGGTGCGGCGGGTGGCCGGTCGGCATCACAAGCAGCCGGTCGAGCGCGAGCTGATCGCGGGCGGCCCGCACCACCGCCAGGTGTCCCAGGTGCGGCGGGTCGAACTCGCCGCCGAACACGCCGATCCGCATCAGGCGGGTTCCGGCTGGCGCGCGGGCCGGAAGCTGAAGCTGTGGGCGCCGAGCAGGATCTCGTCCCCGGGCTTGGCACCTGCCGCCTGCAGCGCCGACTCGACGCCGAGCCGCTCCAGCTCGGAGGTCAGCTCGGCCAGGCCGGCCTGGTCGTCCAGCTCCAACGACGACGCCAGCCGCTCGATGCCGCGGCCGGCCACCCGCAGCGTGCCGGCGTCACGCAGGATCTTGTACTCGCGGCGAGCCGGAGGGGCCGGCCGGTAGACCAGGAAGTCGGCCAGCTCCGGCTCCTCGGCCGGCACGATCGCGTCGTGCACCGGAAGCTCCGGGACGCGCTCGAACAGCAGCGCCGTCAGCCGGTCGATGCCCTCGCCGGTGGCTGACGAGACCGCCAGCTCGGCACCGCACTCCTCGGTCAGCGGCGCGCGGCGAGGCCGCTCGATCAGGTCGATCTTGGACAGCACGAAGATCTGCGGCCGGTCGGCCAGGCCGCCGCCGTGCAAGGCCAGCTCGCGGTTGATGGTGTCGCGGCGGCGGATCACGTCGGCCGGGTCGTCGCACGCCTCCACCAGGTGGATCAGCAGGCGGGCGCGCTCGAGGTGGGCGAGGAACTCGTGGCCGAGGCCGACGCCTTCGCTGGCGCCCTCGAGCAGGCCGGGTACGTCGGCCACGGTCAGCTGGCCGTCGGGGCCGTCGACGGTCCCGAGCACCGGGTCGATGGTGGTGAACGGGTAGTCGGCCACCTTCGGCTTGGCGTTCGAGATCCGCCGCAGCAGCGACGACTTGCCGGCGTTTGGGAAGCCCAGCAGCGCGGCGTCGGCGACCAGCTTCAGGCGCAGCTCCAGCCAGCGCTCCTCGCCCAACTCGCCCACCTCGGCGGTGGTGGGAGCGCGGCGGTTGGCGGTCGCGTAGCGGCGATTGCCGCCCCCGCCGCTGCCCGCGGCCGCCACCTGGACGCGGGCGCCGGGATGGGCGAGGTCGGCCAGCAACGTGCCCTCGTCGCGCAGCCACACCTGTGTGCCGACCGGCACCGTGATCGACAGCGGCCGGCCGCGGCGGCCGTGCTTGCCAGAGCCCTGGCCATGGCTGCCACGGGGAGCCTTGAAGTGCGATGCGAAGCGGAACTTGGTGAGGTCGCGCAGGTCGGGATCGGCCACCAGCTCGACCGCTCCGCCGTCGCCGCCGTCGCCGCCGTCGGGGCCGCCGCGGGGCACGAACTTCTCGCGGCGGAAGCTGACGCAGCCATCGCCGCCGCGGCCGCCCTGCACGAACACCGTCGCGTGGTCCGAGAACATCGCTTAAGCGTAGGTGACCGCGAACGGTCGGTCTGGCTTACGCGACGCTGATGAAGCGCTTGCCCTTGCGCTGCGTGAACTCGACCGTGCCGTCCGTGGTCGCAAACAGGGTGTCGTCGCCGCCCAGGCCGGTGCCGGCTCCGGGGTAGAAACGCGTGCCGCGCTGGCGCACGATGATCGCGCCCGCAGTCACGGTCTCGCCGGCGAACACCTTCACGCCCAGCCGCTTCGCGTTCGAGTCGCGCCCGTTCTTGGAGGAACCGAGTCCCTTCTTATGCGCCACCGTTCTCCTCCTTCTTCGCCGCGGCCGGCGGCTTCTTCGCCGCCGCCGGCTCGGCCTTCTTGCGCGGCGCCCGCGGCTTCTTGGCCGCACCGATCGAGGCGATCGTGATCCGCGACAGCTCCGAGCGGTGCCCGCGTGTCTTCTTGAATCCGCGCTTCGGCTTGAACGTGAACACCTTCAGCTTCTCTCCGCGCAGATGCTCGACAACCTCGGCGGTGACGGTGCCTTTCAGCTTCGCGCGATCGGTGACGACGGCGTCACCACCGGTCATCAGCACTTCCGGCGTGAACGTCTTGCCGGCGTCAAGCGCCTGGCGATCGACCAGGAGCTTCTGCCCCTGCTCGACGCGGTACTGCTTGCCACCAACCTTGATCACTGCGTACATGCTGAGCGTCTCCACACGAAAATGCCCGCGAGATGACGGGCGAAATGATCGTAGCAGACGACCCTCACTCGCCGAGCAGCCGCCCGAACAGGCCCTTCTTGCGAGCCCCATCCCCGTCGCCGGCCGGCTCCGGTGCTGCCGCCGGCTGGGGTGGCTCCGCCGCCGGCTCCGGCCTGGCGGGAGGCGCGGCCACGGCTGCTGCCGTCGCGGTCACGGGCTCGCTCGGCGGCGGCTCGGGGGCCTCGGTCGCGGCGTCAGCGTCAGCTCCCGGCGCAGGCTCAGCCGCCGCCGCCCTGGGCTTTCGGGCACGCGGCTTTCGCGCCGGCTTCGGCTTCTCGGCGGAATCCGGCTCACCGACCTCGCCGTTTACGGCGGGCACCTCGGTGGGCGGCTCCAGCAGCGCGGCGTCCGGTGCGTCGGCCGCGGCCGGCTTGCGCGTGCGGCTGCGGCCGCCGCGGGTGCCCCGCCGGCGCTTCGGCTTGGCCTCGCCGTCGGCCGCGGGCTCGCCGTCTCCGTTCTCGGCATCTGCGTCCGCAGCGGCGGTGGCGTCCTGCGTCTCCTGCGCCTCGCCGGTCGCCGTCTCGGCGGCGGCCGCCTTGGTTCGCGTGCGGCCGCCGCGGCTGCGGCGCCGCTTCGGCTTGGCCTCGGCGTCTGTGTCCTCGTCCTCCGCTCCGGCCTCGACCACCTCGGGCGCCGACGCGGCCTCCTCGTCGGCGGCATCCTCCTCGGCACCGGCCTTGCGACGGGTGCCCGACGTGGCGGTGGTGGTCGCGGTGCGGCGCCGCCGCCCGCGCGTGCGCTCCTCGAGCTCCAGGCGCTCGCCCACCTCGCGGTCGAAGTCGGGCAGCTCGAACTCACCCGGCTCCGGGGGCAGCTCGATCGGCGCCGGCTTGGCGTCGAGCAGCGTCGCGTAGGCGATGGTGCGCGTGGCGCGGTCGATCCGCACCCTGTGCTCCTGGCCCACGTAGCTGATCGCGCCACCCACGATCACCTGATAGCCGTTCAGCCGGGCTACGCCGTCGGACAGGTTGAACATGTGCGGCTCGTCGATCCGAAGCTTGGTCTCGTCGCCCTCCTTGACGGGCATGTCCGCCCCGTCGACCTCGAGGCGCGTGCCCTCCTCGACCACGTCCACCTCCTCGAGCGGCATGCGCATCTCGCCCTCGAGCGTGAAGAAGCGCCCGGTCTCACGCTCCAGCTCGAGCAGCTTGACCCCGCCGGGGCCGGCCAGCTTGGCCGCCACTTTCGCGTTCAGGCGGATCCGGAACGCCTCCGACGAGGAGCCGTGAGCCAGCTTTCGGAGCTTGCGCTCGGCCTCCACCGCCATCGTGTCCTGCGACAGCACCCGGCCCTCGCCGCCGCACGTCGGGCAGATCGAGGTGAGCGTCTCGCGGACGCCCTCGGTCGTGTTCTGGCGGGTCATCTCGACCAGGCCCAGCGGTGAGATGTCGACCAGGTAGGTCTTGGTGCGGTCCTTCGTCAGCTCCTCGGTCAGCACCGCCAGCAGCTCCTTGCGGTTGCGCTCGCGCTCGAGGTCGATGAAGTCGATCACGATGATGCCGCCGATGTCGCGCAGCCGCAGCTGCCGCAGCACCTCGCGGGCGGCCTCGACGTTCGTGCGCAGCGTCGTCTCCTCGAGGTGGCTCTGCCGGGTCGACGAGCCGGAGTTCACGTCGATCACGGTGAAGGCCTCGGCGTAGTCGAACAGCAGGTAGCCGCCCGAGGGCAGGTCGACGCGCCGGTTCAGGGTCGAGCGGATCGCGGCCTCGACGCCGTACTGCTCGAACAGCGGCTGGCTGCCGGCGTGCAGCTCGATGCGGTCGGCGAACTCGGGCTGCGTGGTGCGCACCCAGCCCAGGATCCGGCGGTACTGCCGCTCGGAGTCGACCACGACCTTGTCGACGTTTCGGGTCAGCAGGTCGCGGATCACGCGCAGCGAGAGATCGCCGTCCTGGTGCACCATCGTCTTGGCGGGCGCGGTCTTGGCGCGCGCCTGCACCTGGGCCCAGATCTTGCGTAGGAAGCGCAGGTCGCGCTCGAGATCCTCGAGCGTCGCGCCGGCGGCCGCGGTGCGGGCGATCACGCCCACCCCGTCGGTCTCGAGCTGTTTGACCAGCTTGCGCAGCCGCTCGCGCTCGCCGTCGGGAAGTCGCTTGCTGACACCGGAGCCCTCGCCATCCGGCGTCAGCACCAGGAAGCGGCCGGCGATGGAGAGCTCCATCGTCACGCGCGCGCCCTTGGTCTTCATCGGGTTCTTCTCGATCTGCACCAGGATGTCCTGGCCGTTCGAGAGCATGTCCGAGATCTTCTTGCGGCGGCGCGCGGTCGCGCTCAAGCCGGGGACGACCACGTCGCGCACCTGCAGGAACCCGTTCTTGGGTGCGCCGAAGTCGACGAACGCGGCGTCGATGGCGGGCAGGATGTTGTCGATCTTGGCCTTGTAGATGTTGCCGGCGATGGAGCCGGCGCCGCGCCGTTCGATGTAGGTCTCGACGGTGCGTCCCTCCTCGAGCACGGCCACTCGTAGCTCCGAGAGGTCGACCGAGATCAGGATGGTCTTGATGGTGTTTGCGATTACTGTCACGTAGGTGCTCCTAGCGGCGCTTCGCGCAGCACGATGTCCGTGCGCACGAGCCGGATGATGGTTGGGGTCGCGCCGATGGTGGCTGCGACCGCGGTTGCGACTTCCTCGGGGCGGGCGGTGCCGGCCTCGGTCAGATCGATTTCCGCCACGAGCCCGTCCGGGCCGTGGCTGATGCGGGTGCAGAACGCGCGCACGTCGATGCGCTTGTCCGCCTTCTTGGGTGCGGTGCGGGTTACGACGGCCGCGTCGGCGGCCAGGTAGCGCTCGACCGCCTGATCCCAGTCGAGGTCGTCGGCGACCTCGATCAGATACGACACGCCGCGCACGCGTGACGCGGCCGGCTTACCGACGGCCGGCTCGGCCGCGATCAGCTCGAACCCGGCCGGCAGCTGCTCCGACAGCCGCTGGGAGAGCTCCGCCGTGGCGGGCTCGCTGGTCAGCTCGACGTCTGCCAGCTCCGCCTCACTCTGCACCCCCACTGCCCGAGGCAGCGCCAGCGCGATTACCGGCCGGGGCCGCATGGCGCGGGAGAGGGCAACCTGATAGCCGGCGCGGCGGAGCGCCGACAGGAGTGTGTCAACCGTTTCGAGGTGCGACAGAAAACGCGCTCTGTCGCGGACCGCGAAGGTGATGCGATATGTCAAAAAACCAGCTCACTTGAGAAAAAACTTTCGTTTCGAGCGTGCGCCTGGGACTCGACTGGACCCTGGCTGCGGAACGCTCTGTCCCTAGGAGTGTAGCCGCTCCTCTCCCGTACATCGGCGGGCGCGGCCCCGAGCTTCAGTGCACGAGCAGGTTTCGCACCGGGCCGAAGCAGGCTCCGCAATCGACGCAGCCGTCCCAGCGGCAGTCGCCAGTGGCCACCTCGGCCTTGCTCTGCCACCACTCGTCGAGCAGGAACTCCTTGGTGATGCCGCTGCGCACGTGGTCCCAGGGCAGCTCGTCCCACTCGCCGAACTCGTGGTTGGCCTGCTCGTCCATGGTGGTGCCCATTCGCGCGAACGCGTCGTGCCAGGCCTGCTCCTGGAACATCTCCGTCCAGGCGTCGAAGCGGGCGCCGCCGCGCCAGGCCAGCTCGATCACCTCGGCGGTGCGGTCGTCGCCGCGCGACAGCGCGCCCTCCAGCATCGACGTGCGCAGGTCGTGCAGCGACAGCCGGATCTGGCGGGTGGGCATCGCGCGGCGCATGTAGGCCTGCTTGGCGGCGAGCTGGTCGCGCGGCGCCATGCCCTCCCACTGGAACGGGGTGTGCGGCTTGGGCACGAAGTTGGAGGCGCTCATGTGCACCGAGAAGCGGCCGCCCACGGCGCGGCCGATCTCGCGGGCGCGGATGCCCAGGTCGACGATGCCCTGCACCTCGTCGTGGGTCTCGCGCGGCAGGCCGATCATGAAGTACATCTTGAGGCTCGAGTAGCCGGCCCGGAAGGCGGCCTCGATCGCGCTCTCGATCATCTCGTCGGTGATGGTCTTGCAGATGATGTCGCGCATCCGCTGGGTCGCGGCCTCGGGCGCGAGCGTGATCGACGACTGGCGGGCGTTGGCGGCGGCGGTGAGAGCGACCGGGCCGGTGTCGACGCGGTTGGAGGGCAGCGACAGGTGCAGGTCGGGGGCGCGCTCCTTTATGCCCTCGATGGCGGCCACGACGTCGGTGTAGTCGCTGGTGGCGAGGCTGGTCAACGACAGCTCGTCGTAGCCGGTGCAGCCGAGCTGGGCGAGGCCGGCCTCGATCACCTGGTCGGCGGGGCGCTCGCGGACGGGGCGGTACCAGGTGCCGGCGTGGCAGAAGCGGCAGCCGCGAGTGCAGCCGCGCATCACCTCGACGGAGGCACGCGAGAAGATGGCCGACGAGTAGGGCACGACCGGCGCGGTCGGCTGCGTCTCGATGCCGAACTCGGTGTAGATGGCGCGCTCGACGGGCCGGCGGCCGAGGGACGGGACGTAGACGGACGGGATCTGCTCCAGCAGCCGCATGCGGCCGGGCCGGTCGGGGGCGCTGTCGATCGCGTCCAGCACGGCCTCGAACGCCTCCTCGGACTCGCCCATGAAGAAGGCGTCGAAGAAGGGTGCCATCGGCGCCGGGTTGGAGGCGCTGGGGCCGCCGGCGATCACGATCGGGTCGGAGCGGCCACGCTCGGCGGCGCGGATCGGGATGCCGGCCAGGTCGAGCACCTCGAGCACGTTCGAGTAGGTCAGCTCCGCCTGCAGCGTGATGCCGAGCATGTCGACCTCGCTCACCGGCCGCCAGGTCTCCAGCGTGAACAGCGGGATGCCCTCGGCCCGCATCGCGTCGGTCATGTCCGGCCACGGGCAGTAGACGCGCTCGGCGGCGAATGCCTCGCGGGCGTTGACCTGGGCGTACAGGATCTGAAGCGCCTGGTTGGAGATGCCGATCTCGTAGGCATCGGGATAGCAGAGCGCGACCAGGCGTGTGGCCTCCGGCTTTCGCACCTGGTTGGCCTCGCCGCCGATGTACCGGGACGGCTTCTGAACCGTCTCCAGTACCGCCTCGATCTTCTGGTCAAGCAGAGGCGCCATGGGGTCATGCTACCGGTTGCGGGTGGAACGGAGGTGCCGGGCACCGTCGTTACACCGTTCACATCTCCGTGACCTTCCCGCGACAAGCGGCCGATAGAGAGGTGCCGGGCACCGTTCCATCACCCGCGAGCAGGCCGTGACCCCGGCGTGACAACTGCAAGCGTCACGGATCCGTCACGTCGCGGTCACGCGTGGAACGAGGGTGCCCGGCACCTGCGTTCCACCCGGCGGCTCCCGCCGCACCGAGCGTGTGGCGAGGCTCGAGTCACGGGACGATCACGCCGGCGTCACGCCTGTTACGACGGTGCCCGGCACCTCTCTATCAGTCTCGATCAGTACTTGAGGGTTGGTTTCGGGGTGTCGACCCCAGGGCGCGTCGCGGCTGCGCCGACTAGCGCCGCTTCCTGATCATCTCGAGCACCTCGGCCCGCACGCCTTCGGCAAGCGCCCGCAGGTGCGAGACGTCGGCCACCGCGCCGTGGGCGAAGTACTCGTCCGCGGCCCGCCCGAGCGCTTTTGTGGCCGAGTACGCGATCGCGCTCTTCACGGCCCAGCCGGCCACCGGAACCAGATCCAGCAGCTCCCGTGCCACCGCCCGAAACCCGAACCCCGCTCCCAGCACCGACAGCAGCTCCACCGCCCGGTCGGTCGACACATTCTCGCCGTAGCAGGCACCGATCCCGAGCACCATCCGCATCTGCAGCGCCGTCAGGACCGGCATGTCCGCGCCCGGCACGAAGATGATCAGCGCCGTCTTCGCGTTCGTCCGCGCCGAGCGCTCGATCAGCCGGTCGACCACATGCGGCCGGAACGCCGGCAGCTGCGCCGCCAGGTACGGCCCGTTCGGCCCCGCCTTCTCCGCCAGCCGCTCCATCGCCCCCGCCGCCGGGAACCGCCCGCGCCGGTACGGTATCAGGTCGCTTGGCATCACTCCGCGCACCCGCCCGGCCTCCGTCACCGCCGCGCTGGGCAGGTCGAGCGCCTCCAGCATCGCCAACTTGGGCGCGGTCGCCCGGCCGATCACCTCGAGATCGGACCGCGTCTGCGCATCCAGCCCTGACACCACCTCGCCGCCGTAGACCACCACCGCCGCTTCCGACAGCCGCGTCGCATCGTCGCGAACCAGACGCCGCACCGCGAACAGCTGCGCCGCCGGCGACGACCCACCGCCCAGCGCCAGCATCAGCTCGTCCAGCGGCTCCTTGCGCCCGCACAGCAGCAGCGGCGCCGTACCCGTCCCCTGGCGGACGTCCTTGACGGCGCCGAACATCCGCCTCGCTTGACTGGTCGCGGCCCCCGCGGCGCTAGCCATACGCGGGCCCTCGCCCGCCCAGTTGTGGTTCGGACCGCCGGTACGCGTCCACATGGATCGCCTGCAGCACGCCGATCGCAAACAGGTTCGTGATCGTATGCGTCCCGCCGAAGCTCATGAACGGCAAGGGGATGCCGGTGATCGGCGCCACGCCGATGGTCATCCCGATGTTGATGAATATCTGGAACACGAGCATGCTGACGATACCCGCCGCCACCAGGCTGCCGAACGTCGACCTCGAGATCGTGATCACCTTCAGCCCCCGCCAGATCAGCAGCGCGTAGAGGCCGAGCAGCCAGATCGCGCCCACGAAGCCGCGCTCCTCGCCCACCACCGAGAAGATGAAGTCGGTCGCGTGCTCGGGCAGGTAGTTGAGGCGAGTCTGGGTGGCGCCGGCGTACCCGGTGCCCCCGACTCCGCCGTGGCCGACCGCGATCATCGACTGCGTGATGTGGTACCCGTCGCCCTGGATGTTCGATGAGCTCGGGTGCAGGAACGCGGTCAGGCGATCCATCTGGTACTGCTTGATGACCGGGACGCCGAGCCCCGGCATGATCGAGAACACCATCGCCAGCGTCACCACGAAGGCCAGCCCCAGCCACGCGAAGTGCCGCCACGGCGCGCCCAGCACGAACAGCATGCCCAGCGTCACCGCCGCGTACACGAGCGCCGTGCCGAAGTCGGGCTCCGCGAACACGAGCACCGCCGGCAGCGCCATGTAGGCCAGCGCGCCCAGCGTCAGCCGGGCCGGGCTCCATTCGTTGCGCCGGTTCCCCAGCCACGCCGCCAGCCCCACGATCAGCAGCAGCTTGCCCAGCTCCGACGGCTGGAACTGGAACACGCCCAGGTTGATCCAGCGCTGCCCGCCCTGCACGCTGGTGCCGATCACCAGCACCACCATCGTCGTGAGCACGACGAACAGGTACAGCAGCGGATTGATCCGGCGCAGCAGCCGCGGCGGCACCAGCGAGATCAGCAGCATGCCCACAACGCCGACCACCGCGTAGCCCAGCTGGCGGTTGTAGTAGTAGGTGGGGTCGCCGGGGATGTCGTTGCGGGTCGCGTTGCGCAGGATCCAGAGGCCGTAGGTCGTGATCGCAAGCGCCGTGGCCAGCATCATGTAGTCGAGGTGTCGCAGGTAGGTGCGCATCAGCGGGAGGTGTCCGTTCCCACGGTGTTCGTGATCTTCTGGTGGAAGAAGCCCTGGTAGACCTGGCGCGCCGCGGGCGCGGCCGAGACGCCGCCGTGCCCGCCGTCGTTGATCAGCGCCACCACCACCAGCTTCGGGTTGTCGGCGGGAGCGAACGAGGCAAACCACGCGTTCGGCGCCGGATCCGGCGGGTGCTCCGCGGTACCGGTCTTGCCGGCCACCGCCGGCGTGTAGCTGCCGAACACCGAGCTGGACGTGCCCAGCGAGCTGTGGCTGGCCTCGTACAGACCCTGGCGGATCTCGGAGAGCAGCGTTGGCGACAGGTGCAGGTCGCGCTGCGGGGCCGGGTCGAACCGCTTGATCACATTGCCCTGGCTGTCCAGCAGCGCCTTGCCGATGTGCGGCGTGACCAGCTTGCCGCCGTTGGCGATGGCGCTGTAGGCGACCGCCAGCTGCATCGGCGAGACGGTCAGGTCGCCCTGGCCGATCGCCATCTGGATGTCGTAGCCCGGCTGCCAGACCTGATCGATCGGCTTCGAGTAGGTCTGCAGCCGCCAGGCCGGATCAGGTACCAGCCCGGAGAAGTAGGGCGACACCGGCAGGTCCATCGGCGGCGTCTTTCCGAACCCGTACTGGCGGATCGTCTTCTGGAAGGCGATGCCCTGGTTCGGCAGGTCGTACATCCTGCTGCCCAGCTGGAAGAAGAACGTGTTGCACGACTGCTCAAGCGCCGTCTGCAGATCCATGGTGCCCAGGTTCACCGTTGTCCAGTTGGGGAACGGCGTGTGCGAAAAGTCGCCGGGCCGGTAGAAGACGCCGGGGCAGTCGAGCGTCGAGCCCGGCCCCAGCACGCCCGAGTTCCAGGCCGCGGTGGCCGTGATCGGCTTGAAGGTGGAGCCGGGAGCCTTGGGCTCGAGCGTCTTGTCGATCAGCGGCTGGTTGTACTTGTCCTTGTAGAGCCTGCTCGCGTTCTTGGCCGGCGGCAGGAACACCGACGGGTTGTAGCTGGGGTACGACGCCATCGCGTAGATCTGGCCGTTCTGCGGGTTCATGGCCACGATCGCCCCGGTATGCGCCGTCACCTCGCCGTCATTGTGGGCGACCTGGATGCCGTAGGCGACCGCCTTCTGGGCGATCTTCTGGAGCCGCGAGTTGATCGTCAGCTGCAGCGTGTCGCCGGGCTGGGCGGCGCGCTGCACGTACGTCGGGCCGACCGCCCGGCCGGTTGCGTCGTAGTTCTGCTCGAGCAGGCCGTCGATGCCGCGCAGTTCGCGGTCGTAGCTGTACTCGGCTCCGGCCTGTCCGACCATGGCGCCGCCGGTGAGTCCCGCGAAGTTCGAGTCCTTCAGCTCCGACTGTGAGATCTGGCTGACGTAGCCGAGCACGTTCGGCGCGAGATCGCCGTACGGGTACTGCCGCTGCGTGGTCTGCAGGAACTGCACGCCCGGGAACTGCGAGCGGCGCTCGAGCACGTAGGCCACCTCCGGCTCCGAGGCCGGCTTCAGCGGGATCGGCGGCCCGGCGTTGACCACGTAGCAGGGCGCGTGCGGCTTGGGAGTGCAGCCGCCGGAGCCGTCGGCGTTCACGTACAGCGTCTTCTCATACGCGCGCCACACCTCGTGCGTCTTCATGCCCAGCACCTTGCCCAGCCGCGCCAGCACCAGGCAGCGGGTCTGGCCCTTCAACGCCGCACAGCGCGGCACCGCCCCCGGCGGTGTGGCCGCGACAACGGCGTTGCACTTGGCACGCTGGTCGGCCGGGAACGTGGTGCAGACGACCCGCGTCGCCAGCCCGGCCGGGTTCACCTCGGCCAGCACGTGGCTGGTGTTCTTGACCAGCACCTTCCCCGTGCTGTCCACGATCTCGCCCCGCGGCGCCGGCAGCGGCAGCTGCCGCACGTCGTTCTGGTTCGCCTGCGCCACGTAGTGATCGGAATGCAGCACCTGCAGCGCCCACAGCCGGAACACCAGCACCCCGAACAGCACCACCGCGATCACGCCCAGCGTGGCCGCGCGGATCATCATCTGGTTCTTGTCGGGCGGCAGCTCCGGCCGGTTAGGCGGCGATTGGATAACCATCGGCTCTCGTTCGATAGGGGAAGAGGCGGCGCAGCAGCGGTAGCAGTACCAGCGCCAGCACCGCCGTCTCAACGATGGTGGGGATGATCACGTTGACCAGCTCGAAGCTGACCGGGTAACCGTCGCCCAGCAGCACGTGGGCGGCCGCCAGGCCGACCTGGACGATGGCCGTCGCCACCACCACGTACAGCAGCTGCACGGCCGGGCGCGGCATCGGCGAGAGCGGCGATACGACCACGCTGTCGGAAGGCTCCACCCGGTAGGCCACCCACAGCCCGGCGGCCATGTACAGCAGCGACGTCAGGCCCAGCCGGCCGACCAGCATCGCATCCAGCAGCACCCCCGCCGCAAAGCCTGTCAGAGCGGCCGCCTCGGCACCACGCGTGAGCGCGATCGTGACCACCAGGATCACCAGCAGGTCGGGCGTGACGCTCCCCGGGATCAGCTGCGGCATCGCCGAGAGCTGCAGGACGGCGAGCA
>DATNEO010000077.1:0-18011 GCA_035553035.1 Gaiellales bacterium
TGGCACGGCCGAGCTGGCGGTTGCCGTGGCGGACATCATCCGCGACGAGCACGACCCGTCGCACGCCGTGGTCGGGCTCAAGAACCACGGCATCACGGTCACCGGCACCAGCCTCGAGGACATCTTCGAGCGCATCGAGCCGGTGATCGAGGTGCAGGTTCCGATGATCGCCTGACCCCGCGGCAAGGCGGGAGCGCGCGGGTGATCTGGGATACTGGGACATGGCCGCAACGCTGAGAGCGCGTGCAGGCGGCTGGCGTCGGCTGGTCATGGACGAGGCCACATCGGGGCCGCAGGGACGCCGCCGGGTGGTGCTGCTGCTGTACCTGCTGTGGTCGCCGATCGGCATCGCCGTGTCGCTGGCGCTGGGGACGCGCGGCGGATACGGGCCGGTGATCGCAAAGGCGCTGGTGCTGCTGGCCGCGATCGTCTGGCTGCTGGTGCGTCGCACGTTGACGCGGGTGGAGTGGATTGTCCTGATCGCGCTGGTGCCGGCCTTCATCACAGCCTCGTCGGCCTGGATGGCGGGGCCGCACGCCGACGATGCGTTCATCGTCTCGATGGTCGCGCTGACGTGCATCATCGCCGCCATCGCCGACTGGCCGGTGGTGGTGGCCACCGTCGTTCTCCAGCTTTGCGGATTCGCGATCGTCCAGTTCCATCAGGAGACCGCCGTGCACGCGATCGCCACCACGCTGGTGGCGTCGGCCGGCCTGTCGCTGGCCAGCGGCCTGATCGTGGCAATCGCCACCGACCTGCGCTCCAGCCGAGCGCAGCTGCAGACCACGCTGCACGACGCCGAGGCCGTGCGCGAGCAGTACCGGACGCTGGTCGAGCAGATGCCGATGGTGACGCTGCGTGCCGACGGCGATGGCGTGGTCGAGTACGTCAGCCCGCAGGTCGAGGAGCTGTTCGGCACGTCGCCGGAGGAGTTCCTGCGCGAGATCAACTCCGAGAACTGGATGGAGATGATCCACCCGGCAGACCGCAGGCGGGTGGCGGAGTTCGTCGACCTCGGCCAGGACCGGGGCGACGAGGTGCACGAGCTGGAGCTGCGCGTGCAGACGCGGCCCGGCGAGTACCGCGACATCCTGATGCGCCGCGCCCAGATCGACGCCCCGGAAACGGAGTCCGGCCACTACTTCCACAGCGTGGTGATCGACATCTCGGCGCTCCGTCAGGCCGAGGCGCGCAGCCGGGCGGCCGTCGATCAGCTGGTGCGCGCCAGCGAGGAGGAGCAGGCGCGGCTGGCCGTGGAGCTGCACGACGACACGCTCCAGGTGATGATCGCCGTGCTGCTGCAGCTGCAGCGCGTGCAACCGGAGCAGCCGACCCTGGTATCGGCCGCCGAGATGCTGGAGGGCGCGATCGACCGCACCCGCCGGCTGATGTTCGAGATCCGCCCCGCGGCACTCGAGCGGGAGGGCCTGGCGGCGATGATCTCGCGGGTCGCGCGCGAGGGCCCCTGGCAGTCGGCCCAGGTGGACATCGCGATCGGGCGCCAGTCGGGGACGGTGGAGGCGCTCTGCTACCGGTCGCTACGCGAACTGATCGTGAATGCCCGCAAGCACTCGCAGGCCACGGCGTTGCGCGTCACCGGCCACGACTCCGACGGCCAGCTGGCGTTCACCGTCGCGGACGACGGCGTCGGATTCGACACCGCCCGGGCGATGGACGGCTCCGACTTCCACGTCGGGCTGGCCACGGTGGTCGAGCGGCTGCGCCTGGCCGGCGGCGACGTCGAGATCCTCAGCAGCACCGGGGCCGGCACCGAGATCCGGATGACGCTGCCGGCCGAGCCGCGCCTGCAGGCGGGCGCGAACCCGGCGGCGTGACAACCTCAGTGCCGGTGGTAGCCGTCGCTCTTGAACCAGGCGATCGTGTCGGCCAGCGTCTCCTCCAGCGGCCGCGTTCCGTAGCCGAGGTCGGCGCGCGCCTTCTGCGACGTGTAGAACCACCAGTAGGCGCTGGAGCGCAGCTCGTTGTCGTCGAGCGGCACCAGCGGCAGCCTCAGCGCACGCGAGGCCCGCAGGAAGGGGGTCAGCGCCCCCACCGGCAGCTTGTAGGTCGCCCGGGGACGGCCGGACACTTCCCCGACGCGCTTGAAGAACTCGGGGTAGGGGAGGTTGCCCTCGTCGCTGGAGAGGATGTACCGCTCGCCGGACACGCCGCGCTGCTCGGCGAGCAGCATGCCGGCGACCACGTCGCGCACGTCCACGTAGGACAGCCCGCCGCGCACGGTGAACCGCAGCACGCCGCGCAGGTACTCCTCGATCGGCCAGGACGAGACGCGGTGCACGTCGCCGGGGCCGATCAGGAACCCCGGGTTGACGACCACCACGTCGAGGCCTTCGGCGGCCGCCTGCAGCGCGTGCTGCTCGCCCAGCGCCTTGCTGCGCGAGTAGCGGAAGTCGGGTCGCCCGTCGTCTCCGTCCAGCAGCCAGTGGGCCTCGCTGCGGGGGTGCTCGGGCGTCGATGCAGGTCCCATCGCACCTACGCTGGACGCGAACACGACCCGCTCGACGCCGGCGGTCGCCGCCGCGTCCAGCAGGTTCTTAGCGCCCACCACGTTGACCTGCTCCAGGCGCAGGTCGTCGGACGCGCGGTGCCCGACCACGCCGGCCAGGTGGAACACGTGGCTGACGCCATGCAGCGCCGGGGCCAGCGTCTCCGGGTGGGTGACGTCGCCGAGCACCGTCATGGCGCCGGTGCCGGACAGCCGCTGCTCGGAGTCCCACGTCCGCACCATCGCGCGCACGTCGCGACCCTGGGCGCGCAGCTGCCGCACCATCTCCACGCCGATGTAGCCGGCGGCACCGGTGACGAGGGTCAGCATCTCCGAAAGCCTACCGGCGGGTTAGGTTTCCGGGATGGGTGAACGCCGCACGGTGGTGGCGCTGGGCCTGATCGTCGGTCTGGTGCTGGCCGATTCGTCGGTCGTGATCCTGGCGCTACCCGACATCCTCGACCACTTCAACGTCTCGATCGACCACGTCGCCTGGGTGCTGACGCTGTTCAACCTGGTGTTGGCGGTGGTCGCGGTGCCGGCCGCCTACCTTTCACGGCGGTTCCCGCCGGGCGTCGTCTGCTCGGCCGGCCTGCTGCTGTTCGCAGCGGCCTCGCTGGGCTGTGCGCTGGCTCCCGACTTCACCTGGCTGCTGGTGTCGCGCGCCGGCCAGGCCGTGGGCGGCGCCGCCGCTGTCTGCGCGGCGCTGGAGCTGCTCTCGACGGTGGCCGGCTCCGAGAAGCGCGCGGTCGGCGTGTGGGCCGCGGCCGGCGGGCTCGGCGCGGCGGCCGGACCGGCCGTGGGCGGCGTGCTGACCGACGCGATCAGCTGGCAGGCGATCTTCTTCGTGCAGGTGCCGCTGGCGCTGGCGGCGCTGGTGCTGATCCCGCATCGCTCGACGAGGCCGGCCCCGATGACGGCACCGGTAGGCCGCCCCGCGCTGGCGGCGAACGTCTCGCTGGCGCTGCTTTCGGCGGCGCTGACGGCGGCGCTGTTCCTGGTGGTGCTGCTGCTGATCAACGGCTGGGGCCACACGCCGCTGGCCGCCGCGGCGGTGGTGACGGTGATGCCGCTGGCGGCGTTTGCCACCTACCGGCTGGTCCCGGCAAACGCGCCCTCGGCCCGGATCCGGGCGATCTGCGGGGCGATTCTGATCGCCGGCGGGCTGGCCGCGCTGGCGCTGCTGCCGGCGGCGGCCTGGGGGTGGCTGGTGCCGCCGCAGGTGGCGATCGGCGTCGGCTTCGCGCTGTCGCTGGGCGCGCTCACGCAGGACGCGCTGGCCGGCCGCTCGCCGCTCGCCATCCACGGCGGCTGGACGCTGGCCGCCCGCCACGCCGGGGTCTGCCTCGGGCTCCTGATCCTGACGCCGATCTTCACCGGCGACCTGGTCGACCAGCAGAACGCCGCCGAGCTGGCCGGCACCCGCCTGATCCTCGACTCCTCGCTCAGCCTCTCCCAGAAGGTGTCGCTGGGGTCGGCCATCGTCGCCCAGGTCAGCTCGGCCTCGGTCACGCGCCCGCCCGACCTGCAGCCCGCCTTCCAGCAGGCGGGTGACTCGCCGGAGGTGCACCGGCTGGAGGCTTCGATCCAGGATCAGATCGAGCGCGCGGTCACGCACGCGTTCAGCAACAGTTTCCTGGTGGCCTCGCTGCTGGCGCTGCTGGCGGCGCTGCCGCTGATCCGGGGGAAGGTCGAGCTGTGACGTGGCAGAGGGCGTGGCTGGTGGCTGCCGCTGCGATCGCGCTCGGGCTGGTGGGCGTCTACGCCCTGGCCGGCGGCACCGACTACAAGCCGGACGCCTCGCCCGATCCCTGCGCGCCCTATCACTGGCCGCACGGCGTCAGCGGCACCACGGCCATCACCGAGCAGGTGGGGCTGTCGGCGCTGGCCGGTGCCGCCTGCGACCTCGGCGTCTCCCGCGAGGAGCTGACGCTGGCGTTCGCCGACCAGGGCCGGCTGGATGCGTTCGAGAAGAAGCACGGCTTCAGCACGGACCGCGTCAACGAGGCCGCCCGCGCCGGCCTCAACCGCGCCGTCGACGAGGGTGAGCAAGCCGGCGCCTTCAACTCGGTGGAGGCGTTCCTGCTGCACGCCGCGATCGGGCTGGCCCCGATCGACAAGCTGATCTCCTACGTGCGGCAGTACCTGTCGTAGCGCCCGCGCGCCAGCTCCTCGGCCAGCCACATAGAGCCGATCTCCATCGCACCGGCCTGCAGCATGTTCTCGCGGCTCTCTGGCAGGTCGAGCTCCCTGGCCATCGCCTCGGCCTTGCTGCGATCGTCGAACTCGAGCACCAGCTCGGTCTCGCTGTGGTCGTCGACGACCCGTAGCAGCGAGTAGCCGATCACGCCGGCGGCGCGCAGCCTCGGGATGCGCCGCTCGATCGTCAGGCGCCAGTCGTCGATGTCGGATACTCGGCGGCGGATGGTCAGCCGGTAGGCCGTCGGTTGATGGTTTGCGTCCATGGGCACTGCCCACAGAGTATCTGCGACCGCGCGCGGCGGTCTGTGCGATCCTCGAGGCATGCGTCGCACCGCGGTCCTGATCTACCTCGCAATCTTCATCGGCGAGGTGGTGTGGTCGTCGCTGGTGCCGCTGGTGCCCACCTACAGCGACCGGTTCGACCTCTCCAAGCTGGAGGCGGGGGTGCTGCTGGCGGCGGCCAGCCTCACGATCCTGCTGGCCTCGATCCCGGCGACGATGCTGAGCGACCGCTACGGTGCGCGCGCGGTGACGCTGGTGGCCGTGGGCGGGATGGCGCTGGCCGACGTCGGACAGGCGCTGGCCGATCGCTACTGGATGCTGCTGGTGGCGCGTGCGCTGTTCGGGATCGCGTTCGGGGCATTGTGGGTGGCCGGGGTGGCGTGGCTGGCAGAGGCGGCCGGCGAGCTGCAGGCGCGGGCGCTGTCGTTGACGATCACGACGGCCGGGCTGGCCGGGATCGTGGGGCCGGCGTTCGCGGGCGTGCTGGTGCAGCGGTTCGGACTGGCGGCGCCGTTCCTGACCTGTGCGATCGCAACCGCGGCTGTGGTGTCGATGATGGCGCTGTCGGAGTCGGATGCCGGACAGCGGCTGGACGGCGTGCCGCCGCTGCTTCAGACCATGCGGGCGGCGATGGGCAGCAGGCTGATCCTGTCCAGCCTGCTGCTGATGACGCTGGGTGGGTTTGTGGGCGGAGCAACGAACCTGCTGGCGCCGCTGCAGCTGCACCAGAACGGGCTCAGCAGCGCTGCGATCGGGATCGCATTCTCGGCAGCGGCGGTGGCGTTCATCGCGTCCAGCGGCGTGGTGGCACGATTCGGGGAACGGGCGGCGAGGGTGGAGGTGGGGGTGATCGCGACGGTGCTGATGTCGGCGACGCTGCTGATCGTGGTGGTCAGCACGACGACGCCGGCCGTGCTCAGCTTCCTGCTGCTGCGCGGCCCGATCGCCGCGGTGATGTTCACGATCACGTTTCCGCTGGGCGTGGTCGGAGCGCGCGCGGCCGGGGTCAGCCTGAGCGCGGTCGCGGCCCTGCTGAACATGGTCTGGGCGGGGTCGGCGCTGGTCGGTCCGATCCTGGCGGGGGCTATTACCGAGGCCGCGTCGCCCGGGGCCAGCTACCTGGTCGTGATCGTGATGGCGCTGACCGGCAGCGCGTGGATGGCGACGGCCGGACGCGCCCCGCGGGTGGCGCGGGAGCCGGACTGCACGCGCACGGTCACCGGGCGCTAGCCGTTCGGCCCGACCCGGCGGGTTAGAATCCGGCGCGGAGCGGCCGCCCGGCGGCCGTGCCGGTTGCCGACGTAGCTCAGCTGGTAGAGCACATCACTCGTAATGATGGGGTCGGGAGTTCGAGTCTCCCCGTCGGCTCTCGACCGACCTTCCGCCGACGATGTGCCTGTGGCGGCTCGCGGCGCGCAAGCCGATAGCGTGTCAGCATGCAGCCCTACCGCCGCATCACCATCGCCGTCGGCGTCTCGATGTTCGTCGATGCCTCGCTGTACCTGGCGGTGCTTCCGCTGCTGCCCAGATACGCCGACCAGTTCAACCTGAACACCTTCCAGGCCGGCCTGGTGCTGGCCGCCTACCCGGTGTCGGTGCCGTTCGTCTCGCTCGGCTGCATCGTGCTGGTGCCACGCGTCGGCGCCCGCCGCATCTCGCTCTGCTCGGCGCTGCTGATGACCATCGCCACGGTCATCTTCGCCTGGGCGCCGAACGTCGAGGTGCTGATCCTGGCCAGGTTCGTCCAGGGCTTCGCGAGCGGCTCGATCTGGACGGCCTCCATGTCCTGGGTCACCGACAACGCGCCGGCCGGCCACCGCGGCCGCGAGTCCGGCATCGTGATGGGGCTGCTCTCGGCCGGGTCGATCGCCGGCCCCGGCATCGGCGCGCTCGCCGCCACCGCCGGCTCCGGCGTCGCCTTCGGGCTGGTCGCCGCCGTCAGCTTCGTGGGCGTCGTGCTCGCCGTGCTCGCCCCCACCGGTCGCGCGGTCGCCGCCGGCGAGTCGCGCCTGTGGGCGTCGGTTGCGCGCGGCGCGCGACAGCCGGCCACGATCGCGGCCCTGGCCATGAGCCTGGTCGACCTCTGCGCCTTCGGCGCCGTCGATCTGCTGGTGCCGCTGGGCCTGGGCAGGAGCGGCACATCGATCGACGTGATCGCGGTCTGCTTCGCCGCCGGCGCCGTGCTTGGCGCCGCGGTCGGTCCCGTCGCCGGCCGCGTGGTCGATCGCATCGGCCCCGCGCCGGTGGGACTGGTGGTCGGCATCGGCGTGATGGTGGTGCCCGTGGTACTGGCGTTCGGGCCGTCCGACGTCGTCCAGCTGGCGCTGCTGGTCGTCGCCGGCCCCCTGTTCGCGGTGATCGGCGCCGCCATGTTCCCGCTCTCCTCGCTTGGCGCCGACGCCGCCCGCGTCTCCCACGTGACCGTGATGGGCCTGCTCGGCGTCGTCTGGGCGGCCGGCTTCGCCGTCGTTCCGCTGGTGCTGGGGGCGGTGGCCTCGACCACCTCCACCGCCACCGCGTTCACGCTGGCGTCGTTGCTCTGCCTGCCGTCCCTGGTGCTGCTGGTGATCAGCGTGCGCCGGCTGGGCGCGCTCGCGGCCGTGCCGGCGGCCTGAGCGGCGCCCCGCCGCGGCGGCGCGCCGCGGCGGGGGTCGGTCCGGTGTGTCAGCCGAACCGGTGGGGGAACTGCCGGATGATGCCGGTGCTGAGCATGTCGGCCATGCCCAGGATCTCGCGTTCCACGCGGTCGTAGGCGCGGACGCTGGAGGTGTAGCCGCCCGACAGCTCGGCCACCGCCTCGTCGGTGGTCAGCCGTAGGTGCCTGTGCATCATCGATCGCATGTCGGCGAGTGGCCAGTTGTCTGGGTTGGCACCATGCAGGAAGGCGGCGATCCGGTTGGCGTTCCTCGTCCACGCCGCCGAGTCGATGGCCAGCTTGGTGGTGTCGCCGGCCTTCACGTCGACCAGGATGTCGACCGCGATCAGGATGTGCTGCCGCAGCAGCGCGGTCAGCCGATGACCCGCCGCCTTGCCGTAGAACGGCGCGATCGCGTTTCCGATGTCGGTCTGGTTTCGCAGCAGCCGCTGCTCCGTCGCCGGCAGATCGGGCAGGTCGCCGGCGAAGCTGACGATCGCCATCCGCGTCCAGGCCACGTGTTGCTCCCAGAGGACGCGCATCGCGTTTCGGAACGCCACCTGCTTGGCCGTGACGTCGGTCGTCTGCATCGACCCCATCGCGGCTTGCCGCGTCGGATGCGTCTGCGCATCGGCGTGTCGCCCCGACATGGCGAGCGTGGCCAGTGCCACCAGCCCCGCCACCAGCAGCGGTAGGTAGATACGGGTCGCGCGCGGTGATGGTCGGTTCATGGAGCGCTCCATGGTCAGGCCGGGTCGTACTTCGACGCCAGCCGTGCCAGCGCCAGGGCGCCGAGCATCAGCCCGAAGTCGCGCAGCGCGACGTCGTAGTAGCCGGAGTAGGTCAGCAGGTTGACGATGATCCCGGCCAGCCAGGCGGCGACCAGGTAGGCGCCGTAGCGCGGCTTGATCAGGACGATCAGCCCGGCGACGATCTCCACCACGCCCACCAGGTACATGAGGTCGGTGGCGGTGCCGGGCAGCAACCGGTTGACCCAGGGAGCCAGATACTGCTCCCAGTTGACGAGGACGTTGAAGAACTTGTCGAGTCCGAACACGATCGGCGCAACGGTGAACCCGATCCGCAGGAGCCAGAAGCTCTGGTATGCCGCATCCCTTCGGAACAGGTCGCGGTCGATCAGCGCATCGGTCGACCTGGTGGTTCCCTGAACGGTCGCAGTGGACATGATTCCTCCTTCGCCAGATGACATGACGACGGTTTAGTGCGGGCCGCCGCGCATCTCTTACGGCGGCGTGTTCGTGGGTAAGAATCGGGCCGCGGGCGACACCAAGACTGCATGATCGGGATACAGGGACAACGGGACGAGACCGAGATGACGGTCCGCTGGCGTCGCGATCAGCTGGTTGCCTGCGGCGTCCCCGCGCGCATGGCCGCCGGCCTCGCCCGGAATCCGACCTGCGACGTGCACCAGATGATCGACCTGGTCGAGCGCGGCTGTCCGCCGCATCTGGCGGTGCGGATCCTTGCGCCGCTCGACAAGGACGCCGCATGAGCACGCGTCCCTTGCCTACCCTTGAGGGCGTGACGTCGCCCCCACACGCCGGAGCGCGCGCACCCGCCACGGTCCTCGACCCCGAGTCGCGCGAGTGGTTGCGCTGCCTCCGCGCCGACGACGGCGATCGCGATCCATGCATCGCCCGGCTCCACCACCTGCTGCTGGGTGCCGCCCGCTTCGAGGTGGCGCGCCGCAAGGCGTCGTTCGCGTACCTGCGCGGCGACGACCTCGACGACATCGCACAGCACGCAGCCGACGACGCGCTGGTCAGCGTGCTGCGGCGGCTGCCGGATTTCCGGGGTGACAGCCGGTTCACCACCTGGGCCTACAAGTTCGCGCTGCTCGAGGCGTCGGTGAAGCTTCGCAAGCGGTCGTGGCAGGGCCGCGAGCTGCCGCTCGAGCCGGATGTGTGGTCGCTGTTTGCGAGCGATGATCCGTCGCTGTCCGACGCCGCCGAGCAGGCCGAGCTGCTCTCGGCCGTGCGACGCCTGATCGCCGAGGAGCTGACGCCGCACCAGCGCAGCGTGCTGATCGCGCTGGCCGTGAACGGCGTGCCGATCGATGTGCTCGCCGGCCGCCTCAACACCACGCGAGGGGCGCTCTACAAGACCCTGCACGACGCCAGGCGTAAGCTGCGTGCGCGCCTCGAGCAGCAGGGATTCTCACCGCAGAGGGAGGATGCGACGTGACCGAGCGACGCGACCCGCACGACCAGCTCGCCCACGTGCTGGGCCCGTCCGCCCCGGAGGTCGGCTGCGATGCCTGCTTCGAGCAGCTCGACCGCTACGTCGAGCTGGAGCTGGCAGGTATCGATGCGGATGCCAGCTTCCCCGGCCTGCGTGCGCACTTCGCCGGCTGCCCGGCCTGCCGCGAGGAGCACGACAGCCTGCTGGCGCTGATCAGCGGCGACGCGCCCTTCTGACGCTACCCGGTGGCCACCCACACGACCAGGATGGTGGTCTCGCCGTCGTGGCCGTCCATGCCGTAGTGGTGGAACAGCTGCTCCTCCTCGCTCGGCGACAGGCTCTCGTCGGCGCTGATGTTGGGCGCGTTGTTGATCGTGTCGCCTGTGAAGGCAACGCGGATCTTCTCGCCCTCGAGCTCGGCGCCCTCGACCGGCACGAAGTGCAGCTTGGTGCCGAAGCGGCCGCCGCTGACCAGCAGGAACACCGCCTCGCCCGTCCGCTCGTCGGCGTAGAGGTCTTCGGCGCGACCCACATGATCGCCGTTGACGTCGATCACCTCTCGCTCGCGCATGATGTGCAGATCGGTGGTTCCAGGCATGTCAAAGCCTCCTCGTGAGCTGACGCTGGCGCCAGCCTAGAGCAATCGTCGCGCGTCTGCGAGACTGCGTGGCCGTGAACGAGGCCGCGATCAGCATCCGCGATCTGGTGGTCGACCGCGGCGGCCACCGTGTGCTCGACGGCGTGTCGGTGGAGGTGGCGGCCGGCCGTATCACGGGGCTGCTGGGTCCCAGCGGATGCGGCAAGTCGACGCTGATGCGCTCGATCGTCGGCGTGCAGATCGTCGCGTCCGGCCAGGTCGACGTGCTGGGGTTGCCGGCCGGGTCGCCCGGCCTGCGTTCGGACGTCGGTTACGTCACCCAGGCGCCCTCGGTCTACCTCGACCTGACCGCCCGCCAGAACCTCGACTACTTCGCCCGCGTGCTCGACGCTCCCGGTCAGCGCGTGGCCGAGTCGATCGCGTCGGTCGACCTGGCCGCCAGCGCCGACCGCCCGGTCGGCAGCCTCTCCGGCGGTCAGCGGGCGCGTGTCTCGCTGGCCACCGCGCTGCTCAGCCGGCCAAGGCTGCTGGTGCTAGACGAGCCCACGGTCGGCCTCGACCCGGTGCTGCGCGGCGAGCTCTGGGCCGACTTCCGCGACCTGGCCGATGCCGGCACGACGCTGCTCGTGAGCAGCCACGTGATGGACGAGGCCGACCGCTGCGACGACATCGTGCTGATGCGCGAGGGAGTCATCCTGGCCGCGAAGGCACGCGAGCTGCTGCTTGCCGAGACCGGCGCCGACGGCGTCGAGCAGGCCTTCCTGCGCCTGGTGGGTGCGGACTCGTGAGCCCGCGCGTGGTGCTGGCCACCGGCCGCCGGGTGCTGCTGCAGCTGCGCGGCGACCCGCGCACGCTGGCGCTACTGCTGCTGGTACCGTGCGTGCTCGAGGCGCTGATCAAGTGGGTGTTCGAGGGCACGCCAGAGGTGTTCCAGCGCGTGGGCGTGCCGCTCGTCGGCATCTTCCCGCTGATCTCGATGTTCCTGGTCACGTCGATCGCGATGCTGCGTGAGCGCACCACCGGCACGCTCGAGCGGCTGATGACCATGCCGCTGGCCAAGCTCGACCTGCTGGCCGGCTACGGCCTTGCGTTCGCGGCGATGGCAACGCTGCAGGCGGTGCTCGTGTCGTTCGTCGCCGTCGGCCTGCTCGGCCTCGAGGTGGCCGGGTCGACACCTCTGGTGGTCGTGTTCGCCGTGTTGAACGCGACGCTGGGCATGGCGCTTGGCCTGTTCCTCTCCGCGTTCGCGCGCACGGAGTTCCAGGCGGTGCAGTTCATGCCGGCCTTCCTGCTGCCGCAGATCTTGCTGTGCGGGCTGCTGGTGCCGCGCGACCAGATGGCGCGGCCGCTGGAGCTGCTCTCCTGCCTCCTGCCCATGACCTACGCATACGACGCGCTGTCACGAGTGGCGGCTTCGTCCACCGTCACGGCCGCGGTGTGGCGAGACGCGGTGATCCTGATCGGCGCGACGGCGCTCTCGCTCGCGCTGGGTGCCGCCACCCTGCGGCGCCGTACAGCCTGACGCGTCAGCCGTCGATCGGGATGTGCCCGGGCTGGCACGCCACCCGTACCAGCCACGCCCCGACCGCCGGGAACCGGCCCAGCTCGAATCCGCCCTCCTCGGCCACGTTCGTGTAGCCGTAGAGTGCGATGTCGGCCACCGTGTAGCGCTCGCCGACCAGGAACGCGCGCTCCGCCAGGTGCCGCTCCATCGCGGCCAGCGTGCGGTATCCCGCCTCCTGTTTGGCCGGCAACTCCGCCGCCCAGCGCTCGGGCGTGCCTGAGACGGCCAGCCAGAACCGCGCCACCGCGATGTTCGGTTCCAGGTCGTACTGCTCGAAGAACAGCCACTGCAGCACCTGCGCCCGCTGGTAGCGGTCGTCGGGCAGAAACGACGTGCCCTCGGCCAGGTAGCAGAGGATCGCGCCCGACTCGCCCAGTGCGCGGCCGTCGTCGAGCACCAGCGTCGGCACCCGCAGCGCCGGGTTCAGGCCGCCCAACACGTCCGGGCGGTCGGAGCGGTCGAGCACGTCCATCTCGACCAGCTCCAACGGCATCCCTAGCTGCGCCGCCAGCAGCCGCACCTTGTAGCAGTTACCCGAGACCGCGCTGTTGTACAGCCGCAACGCCCGCTCCGCCTAGAACCACTTGGTGTAGATCGGGTCCGGCACCGGCACCGCGTGGTCGGCCGGCGTGCCGTGGAACAGCGAGGTGATGCCCCTCGACCAGGCTTTCGCGCGGTCGGTCAGCTGCCGGTCGTCGGTCTGCATCCGCCCGCGGGTCACGATCACGCCCAGGTCGCCGCCCTTGTAGCGGTACTCGTCGGTGCCGTAGACGCGCAGGTAGAAGGCCTCGTCGTCGTGCCCGACCGTGTGCCACGTGGTCACCAGCCGCACGAACTCGATGGTGCCGTCCTCGCGCATCTGCCAGAGGCCGCTGGACGGCGCGCGGGTGATCTTCTCGACCGCGTCGTCGGTCTGCTTCAGCACCAGCTGGCTCCACTCGTCGTAGGTCTCCCACCGCTTCTGCATCTTCTTCAGGTCGACCTCCCAGTCCACGTCCAGGAACTCGAGCAGGTGGAACAGAAACAGCGGCACCCCGCCGTACTTCGACGTGAGCAGGTTGGTGAGGGGGCTGGCGCCGGAGATGCGCGGGTTGATCTCGCCCAGGTAGACCTCGCCGCTGCCGTTCTCGACCAGGAAATCGACGCAGAACACGCCGCTGTAGCCGTGCGCGTAGAGCGTGTCGCCGAGCTTGCGCGCCATCGCCCGGATCGAGTCGCGCGTGGACTTATCGAACACCCCGGGGAAGACATCGTTGCCGCACCAGCCGCCGCGGTAGGGGGTAAGCTCCTCAAAGCCGGTGATGTCGGTCTGGATCGGCCCCACCAACGTGCCGTGCCTGGTGGCGCAGGCCTCCACCGTGCCCGGCAGGTGCTCGATCCGGCGCATGATCTTGAGCTCCTCGCCGTCGAGCTTCTCGGAGTGCTCGTCCCACTGCTCCTCGTTCGTGATGAAGAACGTGGTGCGGCCGGAGTCGCCGTAGGGCGTCTGCACGACCAGGTCGGTGCCGAGCTTTGCCTTGCGAGCCCGCTCCATCAGCTGCTTGAAGCTCTTGGCCCGGGCCAGCACGTTGGGCGCGCACTCGATGCCGGCCTCGCCGGCCAGCTGCGTGGTCGTGATCTTGGAGTCGACGTGCTCGCGCAGCGCGCGCGGCGGCAGCGCGATGTCGAGCCCCAGCTCGCCGGCCAGCTCCTCGGTGTCGGAGTCGAACATGACGAACAGCACCTTGCCCCCGCCCCGTGCGTGCACGCGGTCGGTCACCTGCTTGTGGCCCAGCAGGTAGGTGTTCACGTCCTCGAACGAGCCGAAGTCGCGCGCGCCCTCGCTGTGCGGCACGAACACGTGCGGGTGGTGGCCGTCGAACGAGTCGAAGTAGGTGATGTACTCGAACGCTCCCACCCACTGGTCGATGCCCAGCACGTTGTAGGCGGTCGGGGAGACGAAGTAGATCGGGGTGGGGCTGGAGCGTGCGAACTGGTAGACGTCGCTGAGACCGCGCAGTTTCGGCCGTGCGGAGCGCTTCGCCACAATCCCCTTGCCAGGTGTCACCGGCGGTGTCCCCCTGTTGACGCCATCCGGCAACGCTACAGGTGCACGCCACGGCCATCAAGGCCCGCGCGACGGCTCAGGCGAAGATCACCTGAGGCGTATGCGGGATCTCCCGCTCGCGCTGCAAGAGCGGCGGCATCAGCACCCGCGTGTCCCGCAACCGCTGGCCGTTCTCGGCGGTGGCCATGTGCACCGTCCAGACGTCGTCCGGCCACAGCAGCCGCACGCTGCGCTCGCGGGTGTCGTAGCGGGCCGTGTACACCGTGCCCCACGTGTGCTCGGCCGGGTCGCGCTGCACCGGCTCGCTCAGGAACACCTGCTCCAGCTGGTCGAGGGTCATCGCCGGGTCGGCCAGGGCGTCGGCCAGCACCGCCTCCCGCCCCTCTGTCCCGGTCAGCGCCGCGTGCTCGGGCCACTCGGTGGCTCCCTGCCGGTTGCCGGCACACACGCCGCCGTACTCGATCACCGGCGCCCGATCCGGCGCCACTCGCACCAGCGCCGACTGGCCGGAGGCGTCCACCAGGGCAATGTTGTACGACAGGTTGACCGGCACCGCCGCCGCGGCCTCGAGCGCCTGCGACACGTCCGCGCACTGCTCCAGCATGTAGCGCAGCAGCAGCGTCACGGCGAAGCCGCGGCCGACTGCGCGGCGACCGCCGAAGGCCAGCGCTACCGCCAGGCCGTCCTCGTTGACGCCGTCCAGCGCTCCCCACAGGCAGTCGCTCATCGCCATCGTGCGCCGGGTCGAGATGGCCGTGGTGAGCAGCGTCGTCTCGCACAGCGCCGGGGCATAGTCGTAGCTGCGCAGCAGCGACGGGTTGCCGTCGCGCGTCCAGGCAGCCAGCGAGCAGGCCGCCAGGAACGGCGGCGGATCCCACAGCGACAGGAATCGCGCCTCCAAGTCGCCGCCCCCGACCAGCTCGACCAGGCCCTCGTAGGCGGGCACGAGCTCGGGGACGTGCGTGCGCACGGCACGCAGGCAGCCGGCGTACGAGGATCGCTCCTGCTCGCCGTCGCGCAGGAACCAGCGCCGGTAGGCGGGCCACCAAAGGTCGAACAGGTCGCGCAGCCTCTGGCCCGGTCGTTCCTCGACGACCGAGCGGAAGGTGACGGCCGTGGCGCGCGGCCCGTCGTCCTCCCCGCGGCGGGGCACATCGGCGCTCATCCCCACATTGTACTTGTGCACCCGGCCGATCAAGCCCTCGACGCGGTGACCGAAAGGCTCACTAGCATGCGTCGATGCGACTGGAGGAGTACGCCGCGCACGACGCTCTGGCGCTGGCCGAGCTCGTGCGGGAGGGCCACGTGACGCCTACCGAGCTGGCGCATCTGGCCGTGCGCGGGGCGGAGCGGATCGACCCCCGCCTGGGCGCGATCGCCGGGCTCTACGACGACGCGGTGGAGTCGGCCGAGGCGGCCGAGCCGGGGCCGTTCCACGGCGTCCCGGTGCTGCTGAAGGATCTATTTCACGGCGACGCCGGGCGGCCCACCGAGGCCGGCAGCCGCCTGGCCGAGGGATGGGTGGCGCAGGTGCAGTCGGAACTGGTGCGACGTGTTCGGGCCTGCGGCATGGTGCCGGTCGGCCGCGCCACCACCTCCGAGTTCGGGGTGATGGGCACGACCGAGACGATCGCCTGCGGCCCCACCAGCACGCCCTGGAGCGGTGATCACATGGCCGGCGGCTCGAGTGGCGGATCCGGCGCTGCGGTGGGCGCCGGGATCGTGCCGATCGCCACCGGCTCGGACGGGGGCGGCTCGATCAGGATCCCGGCATCCGCGTGCGGCGTGGTGGGCCTGAAGACCTCGCGGGGTCGTGTCACCTGGGCGCCGGCCGCGGGCGAGCCGCTGCTGGGCTGGGCCGTGCACCACGTGCTGACCAGGTCGCTGCGCGACACTGCAGCCTGCCTGGACGAGCTGGCCGCGCCGTACCCCGGCGAGTCCTTCACGCTGTCGGGTGCGCCCGACGGCGGCTGGCTCGATCAGCTGCACCTGCAGCCGGAGCCGCTGCGCATCGCCGTCTGCTGGCAGCCGTGGTCCGGCGCCGAGCCGGTGGCCGAGATCCGGGCCGCCTGCGAGGCCACCGCGACGCTGCTGTCCGGGCTCGGGCACGAGCTGGTCGAGGCCTCGCCGCAGTTCTCGTGGGAGCAGTTCCTGGACGCGATGACCGTGATCTGGTCGTCCACAACCGCCCAGACCGTCGACGGGTTCGCCCAGGCCGTGGGCCGCGAGCCGAGCCCCGACAACCTCGAGCTCCCAACCTTCCGGATGGTCGAGTTCGGACGCGCGGTGAAGGTCGGCCAGCTGCTGGACGCGATCGACTCGGCGGGGTACGTGAGCCGGCAGGTGCGCAGCTTCTTCCAGGACTACGACCTGCTGCTGACCCCCACGTTGGGAGCGCTGCCCGCCAGGCTCGGCACCTACCGGCCGGACGAGGAGCTGGAGCCGAAGCAGCTGTTCGGCTCGTGGGCGCACCTGGAGTCGTTCCTGCCGGTGTTCAACGCTTCCGGCCAGCCGGCCATCAGCCTGCCGCTGCACATGAGCGAGCAGGGGCTGCCGATCGGGATGCAGCTGGTCGGCCGGGTCGGGGCCGAGGCCACGCTGCTGCGCGTCGCCGCCCAGCTGGAGCAGGCGCTGCCGTGGGCGGCGCGGGTGCCGCCTCTGCACGTGTCCGATGGCTAGCGGCGACCACAGCCGCCCGGTGGTGGTCGACCGTCGGGATACGCCGCGCGGCGAGCTGGTGCTGCGCCGCGCCGGCTCCCACCACGAGGTGATCGCGAACGGCACGTTCATGATGGACACGCGCGACGGCCGCTCGGAGCGGGCGCTGGTGCGCGAGGCGCTGGCCGGGCTGGCGGAGGCCCGGCTGCTGCTGGGCGGCCTCGGCGTCGGCTTCTCGCTGGACGAGGCGCTGCGCGGCGACCGCGTCTCGGACGTGGTCGTGATCGAGCTCGAGCCGGCCGTGGTCGAGTGGGCTGGCACCCACCTGCGGCGCCTCAACCGGCACGGCGTGGACGACCACCGCGTGCGATTGGTGGTGGGCGACCTGCGCAGGCAGCTTGGCCGGCTGGGCTGTGAGTTCGATGCCATCTGCCTGGATCTCGACAACGGGCCGGGCTGGCTGGTGCACGAGAGCAACGCTGAGCTCTACAGCGACGAGGGCCTCGAGGCGCTGGCGGGGCTGCTGAGACCGGGTGGTCGCCTGGCGGTGTGGGCGTCGGCGCCCGACCTGGAGTTCGAGCGCCGGCTGCGCGAGCGGTTCGCCGTAGTGCGCACCGTCACCGTCGACGTCGCCCGCGGCCCGGCCGACGTGGTTTACGTGGCGTCGACAGCGAGCGCTGGCTAGCCGAAGCCGACGGCGGTGAACGGCGGCAGCGGGCTGCGCGGCAGGTCGTCGCGGGGCACGCCCAGGTTGTAGTCGGACGGCGCCACGTCGTTGGGCGTGTCCGGGTAGAACACGCTGGCCAGCGTCTGGATCTGCGAGCGTCCGCGGTCGAGCTCGAACTGGCCGCCGCCGTACATGCGGATGCCGCGTTGCTCGCAGGCCTCGATGCACTCCAGCAGACGCCGCACGCTCCCGAAGCGGGACGGCTTGATGTTCATCCAGCGCGGATCCACCGGCAGCGCATCGACGTCAGCCAGCGAGTGGATGGGCGCGTCGAAGCTGAGCCGGTCGAGCGCGCCGGACAGCGCCTCGCGGCATTCGCCGTCCAGCGCGGCGTCCTCGATCACGGCCTCGGGGAAGCGTTCGGCCAGCATCCGATAGAGCGCCGGGTCGGGAGCCACGTCCACGGGCGTGCCCGTGTAGTAGGCCTTGAAGTCGAGCACGCGCACGCGGCCGGAGGCGGCCAGCGTCTCGATCAACGGCTCCTCCCACGTCGGCTCGGGGTCGAGCTTGAACTCGAGCCGCGGGTCGAACTCGAGCCAGGGGCCGATCTCCCCCCGCGTCGAGAGCACGAAGCGCACCGGCCGCGCCTC